>JBDOMS010000319.1:0-18355 GCA_039831735.1 Pirellulales bacterium | reverse complement strand
CCCCTGACAGCAGAGGAAAAACACCGAGAATTTCCTCAGCCGTAAAGGTTTACCCGAAGAGCAAACTCTATGAGGAAGATCGTGTTTCTCTAACCCAAAAACTCAGCCTATCTCGGAATCGTCTGATTCTTCTGATTGTGATGACGGTACGGATCTGCTCTGGCACTCAGGTACATTTCCCATCGGACCACCCTCGCAACATGTTTCTAAAATCATGCCACAGTTCCGGCACATCAATTTTGATCGGATTTCAAAGGTTTCACCGTGACAAACTGGACAGGTGGAGAGATTCATCATAGAGCAATAGTGTATTAGTCAATCAGGACCACAAAGAGTTCTTTTGGCCCATGTGCCCCAAGAACAAGAATTCTTTCAATGTCACCTGTGCGACTTGGACCGGTTATAAAGGAAAGCATACTTGGCATGTGATTGGAGTTGTTGTTTTTTGCCAAACGAAGTGCATCACTAATGGTAGGAACGATCTGTGAGACGCGAGCCATAACAATATGCGCATGAGGCAAAATTGATAGTCCACGACCACCACAGGTCTTGCTTGAGATCAGAATAGATCCTGTTTGTGAGATAAGAGATTCACATGATGAAATGCCAACATCACAACGTTCAAGTTGTCGCTTATCGAAAGAATGACCATCCACAAGGTAGGTGGAATCAGGAAAATGATCGATGAGGGGACTCACAAGAGGATGGTTGTGATAACCAATCCGCTCCCACTTATTTTGTTGCACGAGCTTCTTGACCTCATCAATGGCCGTACTCATGTCAGTAACACGAATAACCTCAGCTTTGAGTTTTGTGAGATTGTCTGTAAGAATTTGTAGTTGCTCATGGGATGAGTTCCCTCCGTCTGGAAGCCACGGTTTCGCAACATCTATCGGTAAGATAGTAAGTCCAGGAGATTCATCAGAGCCGGTCAATGCGACATCTTGAGCCTGTTGCGACTGAACATGCGGTGGCGGCGCAGGAGTGCGAAGGGCTTCACGGATACGAGCGAGAATTGTGTCGCGAGCATTCATCAAAGTCACGGATAAATAGTACTTAGTGTTTTGATTTCCATTGAGAACGAAAACTTTTGGCCGGTGCAGTTGGTAGATTGCGCGAGGATAGCCATTGCCTGAGGAGGGGAGGTTTCACAAATTTCATCACCCCCAATGTTTTTCGAAACAGAAATCCACCAGTCACGAAAAAGAATGGGTGTCGGGCAACCGTTACAAATAATCGATGGGCGATGCGCTCCCAGTAGCCGGGAGTTGATTTGGCTGCATTCCGACGGTTATGGAGGAGGTGATGATGAATATCGATTCTTACAGGACAGGCATCTGTGCAGGCACCACAAAGAGAACTTGCTCCCGAAAGGTGATTCCAATCAGCGAGTCCACGAAGGTGAGGGGTAATAACGGAGCCAATCGGTCCCTGATACGTTGTGCCATAAGTAAACCCACCAACATTTTTGAAGATTGGACATACATTTAGGCACGCTCCACAGCGAATGCAATGAAGACTGTCTCTTTGTTCGGGATCAGCGAGAATAGCTGTTCGTTGATTGTCGAGAAGGACAAGGTGCATTTCTTCAGGACCATCACTCTCATCATCCTGACGCGGACCGGCATAGAGAGTGTTGTAACAGGTCATTGGCTGCCCCGAACCTGCAGTCGCTAGCATGGGTAAAAGCACTGCAAGGTCATCAAGGTGCTCGACAACCTTTTCAATTCCAGATATGGCTATATGAACTCGTGGAAGGGCTGCTGTCAGTCGCGCATTTCCTTCATTTTCAGTAATTGATATTTGACCAGTTTCAGCTACGAGAAAATTAGCACCAGTGATTCCAACATCAGCATTAACATAGAGTTGTCGCATATGTTGACGTGCAATCATCGTCAGTTCTTCAGGACTGTCCGTTGGTTCAGATCCAAGGTTTTTTTGAAATAACTCATTGATTTCATCTCGACGAACATGCATACATGGGAAGACAAAATGGTATGGAGGCTCACCCCGTAATTGTTGAATGAACTCACCCAAGTCACTTTCAACTACACCATAGCCATCGTTCTCCATAGCAGCATTGAGGTGTATTTCCTCACTAGTCATACATTTGCTCTTAATGACAGCTTTAGCACGAGTTTTTTTCAGCAAATCAAGTATGATAGTTCGAGCCTCGTCGGCATTGCGTGCCCAATGAACATGCCCTCCATTCGATTCAAAATTTGATACAAATTGAGAAAGGAGGCGGTCAAGTTGGTTCAATGCAGACCATTTTGCGAGGCTGGCTGCATCACGCGCATGCTCCCAATCTCGAAAACGAGATTTTTGAGCATCTCTGTTTGTGTAATATCCTCCAAGAGCTTTGCGGACAAATGATCGATGACCGCTGTCCCGAACATGCTCTGTTGCATCATGAAGAAATTTCTTCTTAGGCAAGGTCGATGATGAGGATGAAAGAGTCTCCATATAAAGACATGATAGTAGAATTTTTGATTTTTGGACTGGATCTGTCCGTAAAATTCAGGGAAATCGAAAATAGGCGGGTTTGATGAAGGTGACATAACAGTTAAAGTATCGATTGGTTTCAGTGAGGACAGGCAAGAAAGATATATCTGAATGCTCCCGGCCGGTGCAGTAGAGCGATTATTTTGGGTAGGTGGTTTTTGGCTACTTTTGACAGTGGCTTGGACCGCTATCTGTATTTGGGTTGAGGAAGATGCCCGCACTGTTCTAGGAAAGTCTTCGCCTTGGTCGACTGGTTTTGTTCTTGTTGGGATAGCATTGTTCTTCTCAACGTACTTCTGGGGCTTCATGCTCCTTCCTTTATTTACTCTTTTGATTCCTATCGGTCTTCAGTTTTTTGTAATCGTGCGTGATCGTAGAGTTTCTGCTGATGAAAAGATTATGAGCCGACAGTTTGCTTCTCGTTCAGCAATTTATATTGCTGAAAAGATTGGTATTGAGGGAGCACTTATTGAATGGCTTGAAGAGGTTGCATCTTCTGAGCAAGAAGCACCTAAAATCCATTTTCTCAAAAAAGATGGCTCAACAATTGATTCACAAAATAGTCGTAATCTTGATAAAGAATCATCTCGATCCGTCAAGGTTTTAGAGGAGGTATTCTCGAAAGCCATTGAACTTAGGGCAACGGATGTCCATCTTGATCCAAAAGAGAATGGAGAGATTATGGTCCGGTGTCGGGTGGATGGAGTTATGGGTCAACTGATGGGCGTGAGCGGCTCGGATGCTCGCGGAATGGTTTCCGCACTCAAGGTATTAGGCGATATGGATATTGCTGAGCGCCGACGGCCTCAGGACGGGACATTTGTAGTTGTATCTGCTTCAGAACGCTTTGACATTCGTGCTGCAACCGGTCCAACAAGCTTTGGTGAAAAAATGGTTCTTCGACTCCTTGATGCAAGCGGAGGAGTTGTAAAGCAGGGCATCAAATCATTGGGCATGAGAGATACGGTGCATAATTCGTTGGAAGCCATCATTCACCAACCAAACGGAATGCTTATCGTGTGCGGCCCAACGGGTTCTGGTAAAACCACCACGCTTTATACGGCTCTTGGTGAAATCGATACACTGTCTCGAAATATCGTGACAATTGAGGATCCCATTGAGTATCGGCTGGACAATATTTCTCAAACAGCAGTGAATCCAGCTGCTGACCTCACGTTTGCCAGTATTCTTCGATCGGTTCTACGACAGGACCCAGATGTCATTCTTGTCGGTGAAGTTCGTGATCAGGAAACAGCAGAAATTGCCATGCGAGCGGCTATGACCGGGCACTTTGTGTTTACAACAATTCATGCAAATGACACTGCAACAACGATTACACGTCTTCTAGATATTGGAATCGAGGCATCACTGATTCAATCAGCGCTGACCGGTGTTTTGGCTCAAAGGCTGGTACGGGTATTGTGCAATGAATGCAAGGAACCTCAGGGATTACCGGATGATCTTCGAAAAAAGATGCGTATACCAGCTGGGAAAGATGTGCCAATTTACAAACAAAAGGGTTGTCCAGCATGTCATGGGACCGGATATAAGGGACGGATTGGGATTCATGAATTATTGATACTTGATTCTGCCATCCGTGAACTTATTGTGGGCAGCCCATCGATTGAATTGATACGTTCAACGGCAAGAAAAGAGGGTATGAAAACCTTGTATGAGGCAGGGCTCGCTAAAGTAATAGCTGGAGTGACAAGTCTTGAGGAACTCAAGAGAGTTGCAAAATGACGCAAAACAGCATCATGATTTTCGCTGAGACAAGTATGCTGCAACCCTTTGTGACCATACTTGTACTCGGTATTCTGGCTGGAATGATTGGGTTTGGTTTTTACTATGGATTATTTCTCTCACTTGTTACCGGGCTTGGTGCACTTGCAAGTGTAATCTTTGTGCTTGGGTTTACCGAGCTACTGGCAAACATACTGATTGCGGTGGAAGTGCCATCAGAATATGCATTTCCAGCAAGTTTTTTGTTGCTTTCAATTGGAGCAGGTTTATTAGTTCACTGGGGAATTCACAGCGCTATAGGAGAAGAAACACTTCGGTTTTCAAAACTTGTTGATCGAGTGGGTGGAGCACTGGTCGGTGGCTTTGCTGGCACGCTGATTGCAGGCTTATGTTTAGTCGTTTTCTCTGCCTTACCAGTACCAGACATGTTTCGGATCGACGGAACCCAGACTGACTATGACTTTGGGACACAAGTCTTGAAGATTTTTGCTCGACTCATTGAACCCAATGAAACAAAGCGAAAGATACTTCTCTTTGGTGAAACACCCACAGCGGACGTTACTACTGGAGGAACGGTATGTAGTGAACTGTTTGTCGATAAGAATAGAAATGCCTTGTTTGATGTTGATCAAGAGCCGATGGAGCGGTATCTCGATTCAGATGGTAATGGGAACTTTACAGAGAGACTGAACTTCATTGATGAAAATCAAAATGCTAATCGCGATGTGGGTTTATTAGAAAGATATGCAATGGGGGCGTGGGGCGCGGTGCAAGTCATGCATTTTCCTACCATTCAATCCCCTTCATTAATCGAGCATAACGTTATCTTGAGTGACGCACAGCCGGTATACCTCACGGAAGTCATAGATCTCACAGTGAATGACGCCTTTGTATTTAGTTTGGAAGGCCCCGATAGTGCATTGTTTAGTATTGATCCAACGACAGGAGTAGTGACTGTCAAAGATGCGGATGAGTTTATGCGACGTACTGAACCATCGCAGATAACTATTGTTGTTACGGATTCTCAACAACTAAGGAGTGAGAAGCCGGTGACACTTTTGTATAGAGGTGTCGTACCTGGTCAGTGATGGATTGATAGTTCTCACGAAGAGGTATTATTCAGCCGCTAAGACCTCAGCTAAGTGTATGGTTTTGGGTGCTTTGCGTGAGGTTTGACAGTTTTTGGAAATCCAGCCATCAAGTTGTAGTTGACAACTGGGATCACTCGAAACAATAAAGTCGCAATCCGTACGAATCAGTGATTCGGACTTGACCTCAGCCATCGCTGTCGAAATCATTGGAAACTTGACGCTGAAGAGGCCTCCAAAACCACAACAACTCTCCGGTTCGTCACACTCGATGAGTTCTAAATCACGGACGGCATGAAGAAGTTGCCGAGGTTCTTTGCGTATTCGAAGTTCACGTAATCCATGACATCCATCATGGTACGTCACTGTATGTGGAAAACGGGCACCGACATCGGTTACCCCTAACTTCTTCACAAGAAATTCACCAAATTCAAAAGTTCGTGAGGCTACATCCAGCGCAGCTGTTTCATGTGGGGTTCCTTCAAGAAGTTGTGGATAAAAGACGCGCATCATCGCCACGCAAGAACCACTTGGTCCGACAATTACATCTGCTCCATCAAAAACTTCTAACGCTCTGATGGCGACATCACGAGCCTCGTCCCAATACCCAGCATTGAAGCTTGGCTGACCACAGCATGTTTGTGATGAGCGAAACGTACAGGAGTGTCCGAGTCGTTCTAAGACTGTGGCGACGGCAAGACCAACATGAGGGGCCATTTGATCAACAAAACAGGGAATAAACAGGTCGATTTTCATCTTATTAGTTTCGTGTAGGCATGAACCGCTTGTCGTCAGATGAGTGAGAGGATTGTTTTCTTTTCCCTTATCCCGAAACAGGTTGCTTGATGGAGCGTACGAGGGCAGCACCCATGTCTGCCGGACTGTCTGCAATCTCAACACCAGCGTCAGACAGTGCTGAGAGTTTTGCTTCGGCCGTACCCTTACCACCTGAAATAATTGCACCAGCATGCCCCATTCGTTTTCCTGGGGGAGCTGTTCGGCCTGCAATAAAGGCAGCGACCGGTTTTGTGACGTGGTTTTTGACATACTCTGCAGCTTCTTCTTCAGCAGAGCCACCAATTTCGCCCATCATGAGGATTGCATGGGTGTCGGGATCATTTTCAAAAAGCTCCAGAAGATCAATGAAACTGGAACCTACAAGAGGGTCACCACCAAGACCAACACACGTACTTTGTCCATAACCAAGTTGGGTGAGTTGCCAGACCGCTTCATAGGTAAGCGTACCTGAGCGACTCATTACTCCAACGTTACCTGGTGTGTGAATATAGCCCGGCATAATGCCTATTTTACATGCAGCAGGCGTAATGATTCCTGGACAGTTTGGTCCGATCAGTCGACTGTCAGAGTCTTCCACAACTGGTAAAACGCGAGCCATATCAAGAACAGGAATTCCCTCCGTGATGGCCACAATCAGTTCGATACCTGCGCCAACGGCTTCAAGTATTGCATCAGCAGCGAATGCCGGGGGTACGAAGATCATTGTTGCATTACACCCAGTGGCATCACGTGCCTCCGCGACGGTGTTGAAAACAGGAAGATCAGCTACCTTGTCACCACCCTTGCCAGGTGTCACACCACCGACCATTCGCGTGCCATAATCCAAGCACCCACGTGTGTGGAATTCACCTACTTTGCCAGTGATACCCTGGCAGATTACGCGAGTGTCGTGATTGACAAGAATACTCATGAGGCTTCCTTGGTCTTTCTTCGTTATTGTCCGTGAGATTTTTTACTTTCCGCAACTACCTTGTGCGCTGCATCTGTGAGGCCGTCAGCTGTGATGATACTCGTGTCACTCTCAGCAAGAATTTTTTTTCCTTGTTCGACTTCCGTACCTTCAAGGCGAACAACAAGTGGCACAGAAAAACCAACAGTTTTTGATGCTTCAACAAGTGCATTTGCGATTGTTGTACATCGCATGATGCCACCAAAAATATTGACAAGAATCGCCTTAACATTGCGATCAGAAAGAATGATACGAAACGCCTCTGTGACCTGATCAACATCTGCGCCGCCACCAACATCAAGAAAATTTGCTGGTTCACCACCGTGCAACTTGACAAGGTCCATGGTGCTCATGGCAAGACCTGCACCATTGACTAGGCAACCAATCGTGCCATCAAGTTTTACGTAGGACAGACCCGCTGCAGCAGCGCGTATTTCAGCAGGTTCCTCTTCAGACTCATCACGTAATGACAAGATATCCTTGTGACGGAATAAAGCATTGTCATCAAAGGTCATTTTTGCATCGAGTGCAATAAGTGCTCCGTCTTCAGTGAGTACAAGTGGATTGATTTCAAGAAGCGACGCATCAAGGTTCACAAACGCATTACAAAGCTTTCGGAAGAACGTGTCAGCGTGTCGCCAGCTGGAAGGAGGAAGCTCTAGTTTTGAGGCAATCAGTCTTGTTTGATACGAAGCGAGTCCACGGTCAGGATCGAAAGGTTCTGATAGAATCAATTCAGGTGTCTTTGCGGCGACTTCCTCAATATCCATGCCACCAGCAGTACTTGCGATCAGAACTGGTGAACCAGCTGCTCGGTCAACAAGAATAGCGCAGTAGAGTTCACGTTTGATCGCACAGCCACTTTCCACAAAAACCTGTCTCACAACCTGGCCGTCAGGACCAGTCTGAATAGTGACTAAGGTGTTATTGAGAAGACCTTTTGCAATGCGTCTGGCATCATCAGGTGATTTGGCTAGCTCGACACCTCGTTGTTGAGAATCCTTGATGGTGCCTTTCCCACGACCGCCTGCATGGATCTGTGCCTTCACAGCACAGATAGGAGTACCAAGTTGTGTGAAGGCCGACGCAGCTTCTTCTGGTGAACATGCAATGGTTCCAGAAAGAACAGGGACGCCTGCATCTCGAAGCAAGTCTTTGGCTTGATATTCATGTATTTTCATAGATGAGCTTTCATTTCAGAGGTGCTTCACTATTACACGAAAAGCAACACCCCAAAAGCCCTGCACTCAACGCTCGGAGTACGCCATTGACAGAGCGTTCTCGGAGGGCCAATTCAAGCGAATTTCTGTTGGAAAAACAGTCCCCGTTGCCTATTCGTAGACAAAGAAGTTGATCTTTTCCCAGCGGGGAGAGTAATTCATACTTCGTCGAATGAATGTCACTCAGGAAGGATTTAAGCCAGTCCATTTCTGGATGCCCCGATCTTTCTTAAGTGGGGTCATCCGACCTCGCTACTACCGCAATATCTTTGATGTTCCGATGAGTGTCAGGATACTCCGTTCAGATTGGTCTCGATTTCCAAATATTGTTCTTTTTTCCTATGCTCAAAATGCACACAAAGGCCGAATCTGTCTGACATTTTCACATCAGAATACTTTTCTTAATTGTAGTTACCGGTGGCGACCTGTCGCCCAAGCGTTGTGGAAACTTATTCAACAACACCCGGGCCGTATTTTCCAAGAGGTTCCAATTGATGTTAGTGATTGCTGTGATTCAATAGTGCCAGATGAAACCATTCGCTTTTCAAAATTGCCTCATGACGTTCATGATTTGATCCCAAATCCATTTCTGTTATCGAGTCGAAAATCTATTCCCCAAGCGATACCATGGAAGCGAAAAACAGATACGCTCTATTTTCGTGGTGCCCTTACAGGTCCCATACCTATCGATCATAATTCACGTGTCGCGGCCTGTTTGGAGTCAAAGACAATCCCAGACTCTGACTGTAAGTTGTCTCAATTTCCACACACAACAACGGATGTTTTGGAAGATCTTAAGAAACGCAATGTTGTTGGAGATATTGATCAAACAAAAAAAATTAACCACCATCGTTACCAGCTTGAAATCGATGGAAATGCGTCATCATGGCATCGATACTGGCTGATTGGAATGTTTCGATGTGTACCCGTTCGATTCGAATGTCGTTGGCAGGAGTGTTGGCATGACGACTTAATACAAGATATACATTTTGTACATGCTTCGCGGCACACGCTAAAAAATATTATCGAGCAATTGAGAAGTCATCCCTTAGAATCGTCACGGATAGCAGAGAATGCTGCCGAGTTTGTTCGTGCGGCACTGACAAAAAAAGTGATGCAAAAGAAGTTTGAAAATGTTTTGCTTCAACGCAGTGTAAAGAAATCGTTATCGGTGAAAAAACTGAGTGCATAATAGTATGAAGTATGTCGTATGAATTGTTTGAGGGTTCCAACGATAAAGGGTAGCTAGGGTCTTGGAATGGCTAAGTATGAGTTTATTGTCAAATGTGGATATAAAATAAGTTTTGATGCGTAGTCTCTCATGTTTTCCAGAAGTCGTTATAGACTTTGAAAAGCTTCGTCATATTAATACTGGTTTAGGACAGTTTTCTCTCAATCTTGGCAGAGAAATACTGAAGATACGTCCCGACTCCTTTGCCCCTGCATTCCTCATGCCACGTGATAGTCAGCGATTTTTTTCAGATGACAACTACAGGCATATTCCAGTGGGACTGTGGAAAAAAGAAGGCCTGCGAAAACTCCTGCGTCCGTTTGAAAAGTTTCGTAGTCACCAATCCAGTATTGCTGCATGGCATATCACCCATCAGTCTTCAAAGTATTTACCATTCAATAGTAAGACTCCAGTTCTTCTGACGATCCATGACCTCAACTTTCTTCAAGACAACCATGAGATGGCGACAGAAGGTTCTTTGACTGCTCGACAAAATCGAAAACTTGCGGCCGTGCAGCGGCTCGTCAACCGTGCCAGTGTTATTTCAACCGTTTCTCATTTCACAGAAGGTGAAGTTAGGAAGTTTCTACAAACGGATGGAAAACCAATTTATGTCATACCAAATGGGTTAGCTCAACCTGAAGCAGCATCTCCAACAAGACCAACATTCTTATCACCTGGCGAGTATTACTTGACTGTGGGTAATTGTTTGCGTCATAAAAATTTTCATGTGCTTATAAAGATGATTTCAGAGATTCCTCAGTCCAGATTAGTGATTGCTGGAAAAAAACAGACGTCATATGGTGCACAGCTCCAAAAAGAAATTATTCGATTAGGTCTGGAAAATCGGATTTTTATGACTGGCGAGGTATCCCAAGGTGATCTTCAATGGCTGTATGAGAACTGTGAGGCATTTTTTTTCCCTTCGTTAGCAGAGGGTTTTGGATTTCCAGTTCTCGAAGCTATGCAATGTGGTAAACCAGTATTTATGGCAAGATCGACAAGCCTTCCTGAAATTGCAGGACAGTGTGGTTTCTTTTTTGATTCATTTGAGCCAGAGCATATGGCAAATATATGTTGTGAAGGGCTTCGAACCTTTCGCATGAATTCCATGAAAGAACAGTGTCAGGAGCACGCCAGAACGTTTTCTTGGGAGCGTGCAGCAAAAGCGTACATCAATATCTATAAGTCACTTCTTAGGCTGCCTCTATGATCCGATATTTTGATATTTCGGACTTGGTTCGCTTCGCAAAATCAAATGGTACCGTCTCGGGAATACAACGAGTACAAATTCGTGTTTTGCGCCATTTGATACATCAACAAAAACTAGATGAAGTGATATGTATTTTCTCTTTGGGGCGTTATCGTTCTATAAGAGCATGTTATGGAAGAGACTTATTGGGTGAAGTAGGTTATGAAGCTGAAGTATTGCTGAGGAAGCTCAATATTGAGAATCCTCATGCAGTTTTCACAAATAGAGAACTTAAGGACTATCTAAGTCGTTTTCCAAAAAAATCTTTTCGTCGAATCTGTCTTAAGTCATTCATCATCCTGATGAGCTTGATAAGCCCGAGACGTGCGCGTTTCTGGATGGGGTTGCCAGCAAAACAAAATCAAAAAGAGGTTAGTTCTATCAAGACATGGTGTATCAAGACGATGAGCAAAGATGATCAGATCATCTTGATAGGTACCAACTGGAATATTAATTCCATTGATCGTTTAGCTCGAAAACATTATCAACAAGGCGGATGTGTGGTTCAAGTTATTTATGATCTTATACCGTACCGCTATCCAAAATATTGCATAGAAAGTGTTGCGAAGAAGTTTACTCAATTTCTTGAACGATCACGAACATATGTCGCGCACTATATATGTATATCAGAGTCGACCAAGCGCGACCTAGAAAACTTTCTTCATGCACATGACTGTCATATCAAAGTAAGCGTGTGTCCCCTTGCACACGAATTTGAAGGATTTGGGAGGGAGACTGCAGAGAGTCTGCCTTCCGAAGATGATATGTTAAGACTCACAGGACATCGATTTGTCTTGTGTGTAGGAACTATTGAGGTGCGAAAAAACGGCGTAAGCTTACTCAAAGTATGGAAAAACTTTCTTAAAAACGGTGAGAAAGATCTTCCACGTCTTGTCTTCGCAGGAAAGCTGGGTTGGAAAAACCAGGAATTTCAGGACACCCTGGCGTCAGACAAGACCCTTCAAGACCACGTGTCTATTATTCCTCAGCCGACAGATTCCGATTTAGCAAGTCTCTACGCGCGATGTCTATTCACAGTGTATCCAAGCCTTGTAGAGGGTTGGGGATTACCAGTCGGAGAAGCGGCTTGGTTTGGTAAATACAGTGTGGTGTCGTCGTCCTCATCACTACCAGAGGTATGCGGCGATCTGGTTGACTATGTTTCACCCAAGAACTTTGATGGATGGGTGGAAATGATCAAAAAATCGATATCAGATGTTGGATATAGAAAAACGAGGGAGAAGCGCATTTCAGAGACACAGCTTAGGACCTGGAAGCAAGTTTCTGACCGTTTTTATGCACTTTTGAGGCAATAATCGGTATTTCATCAGCTTTCCTAGATCGCTAATCTCCTCCATTCAGTTGTCAGCCGACGAATTGGTGACTTTTTGCAAGATGGAGAATATGGCAATGAAACGGCGTGCGTTAATTACCGGCGTAACAGGGCAAGACGGTTCGTATCTTGCAGAACTCCTCATTCAGAAAGGCTATGAGGTTCATGGCCTTCGGCGCAGAAGCAGCACTTTTGGAACACAAAGAATAGAGCACTTGATTTTTTGTGAAGATCCAAAGTTACATCTGCATTACGGAGATCTTTCTGATGGTAATGGGCTTATGCGTTTGATTCGAGAGATCCAACCTCACGAAGTCTACAATCTCGCTGCACAAAGTCATGTGCGAGTAAGTTTTGATCAGCCAACATATACTGCAGATACGACGGCAGTTGGAACGCTTCGACTGCTCGAGGCAATACGTGATGTTCAAGATGAGACCGGAGAGCAAATACGTTTTTATCAGGCCTCAAGTTCAGAAATGTTTGGCAAAGTTGTCGAGACCCCTCAACGAGAGACGACACCATTTCATCCACGAAGCCCTTACGGTGTCGCAAAAGTTTATAGCCATTGGATTACCATAAACTACAGGGAAAGCTATGGGATGCATGCATCGTGTGGCATTCTGTTCAATCATGAAAGTCCAAGACGTGGCGAAACCTTTGTTACCAGAAAGATTACACGAGCTGCAACTCGCATAAAACTAGGCCTCCAAGACAAACTCTATTTAGGCAATCTTGATGCTCAAAGAGATTGGGGTTTTGCTGGTGACTATGTTGAGGCCATGTGGCTCATGCTGCAACAAGAACAGCCGGATGACTATGTGGTTGCAATGAATGAACTCTATTCGGTTCGTGACTTCTGTGAAAAAACCTTTTGTCAACTCGGTCTCGACTATCAAGACTATGTTGAGATCGACCCACGTTACTATCGGCCAGCAGAGGTCGAATTGCTGCTAGGCGATTCAAGTAAGGCACGCAAGCAATTGACATGGAAGCCAAAAGTCAGTTTTGACCAACTGGTGAGCATGATGGTGGAACATGATCTTGAAATAGCCCAGCGGGAAGTTGTCGTTCGCGACAAGGGCGGTGAGGACAATCGACAAGCAGCGTAAGCAAAGAACAGAGTCACTGAGGAAAACACTAATCCCACAAGAAGTAGTGAAGACAAACATGCATCAAAGAATTGAAAGATGTCGTATCTGCGGAAAATATGAGTTTGACGAGGTCATTAACCTTGGCCAACAAGCTCTTACAGGTATTTTTCCAAAAAAGGACGACCCAGAAGTGGATCAAGGACCACTCGAACTTGTTAAGTGCAGAGAGTCTACGGGTGGATGTGGTCTTGTTCAGCTCCGGCACTCGTTTAATCCATCTGACATGTATGGTGAAACATACGGCTATCGATCAGGCCTAAATAAATCAATGGTAAAGCATCTTCAAAAACGAGCGGCAGATGCAAGTCGAAGAGTAGATCTGTCACATGGTGATCTTGTTCTAGATATCGGTAGTAATGATGCGACGACTCTTAGGTCGTATGGTGACCAGGGTTATCATTTGATTGGAGTTGATCCATCAGCAGCAAAATTTCGACATTTTTACCCAACATGGATAGAACACATCGATGATTTTTTTAGTGCAAATCTTGTGCTCGATCATATTGGCAAGCACCGGGCAAAAATTGTGACGAGTATTGCAATGTTTTATGATTTGGAAGATCCAGTAGGCTTTATGCGACAAATTCGTGACGTGCTGGCGGATGATGGCATTTGGGTTTTCGAACAGAGTTATCTTCCATTGATGATAGAGAGAGATGCATACGACACTATTTGTCATGAACACATCAGTTATTACGCGCTCAAGCAGATTGATTGGATGGCGAGGCGCGCAGGTCTGAAAATTCTGGATATCGAGATTAATGACATCAATGGAGGTAGTTTTTGTGTCACAGCGTCTCGTGAGGAGTCAGATCACCAACCGAATCAATGGCTGATCGACACATTTTTATCTCGTGAGGAAGAACTAGGCTACAGCGGCCGGGCAGTCTATGTGCAATTTCGTGAGAGAGTGTATGAGCACCGCGACAAACTGACCAATCTTGTACGAACATTGAATTCTGAAAATCAACAAGTGTTTGGTTACGGGGCAAGTACAAAGGGAAATGTCCTCCTTCAGTTTTGTGAGTTTGATTCGAAAGACATCGCAATGATTGCAGAGGTAAACGAGGAAAAATTTGGTTGTGTGACTCCAGGAACGAAAATCCCAATTGCCTCTGAAGCAGAGGTTCGGAGTAAGCGACCTGACTATATGCTCGTGCTCCCTTGGCACTTTCGGAATACTATTCTCGAACGTGAACAGTCTTATCTTGCAGGTGGAGGGAGTTTGCTGTTCCCGTTGCCGAAAGTAGAGACAGCGAACGGTCGTTCAGTTGTTCACTATGCGGCTTAAGCAATGTCCATAAAATAATATGAGGAAACAGTCGTGCAGAGGGAGGCATTTCGACAGTTTGAGCGACGTTATATTCGTCCTCTTCTTCAAAGAATAAAGCCAAATAAAGAGGCATTTCGACAGTTTGAGCGACGTTATATTCGTCCTCTGCTCCGAAGCATAAGGCCAAAAAAGCATAAACCTGAAAGTGCACTTCTTGCTGCAATCGATGAACTTTCGGTTGCACAGCTTTTTGAAGGTTTTCGATGTGGTTCAATAAAATATGAAAAGTGTGACATTGAACACCGCCGAAAAAATCAAACAAACACTGGTAATAATAAGTGGATCAATCGTGTGTTTGGAAAACGACCAACGTACCAAGCACGACACCGTAAGAAAATCAGTTTGTTCAATGACAAGAGTCAACAACAGATCGAACAATCCGATTCCTCTGAATGTCACTCAGATGCCCTTATAAGAATACTGATCGATCTACGCTGTTTACAGGATTCAAATTACGTTGGTCGTGGTGTTGGTTCTCACGCACTGTTCCTTCTTGAGCAACTGCATGAGCACTTTCAAAAAGGCTTTGAAATCATTGGTCTCATAGACCCTGCCCTCGAGCCCCTTGATGAACATGTTCGGTCCTTCTGCGTTGATGTCCGAACATCTTTTGCGTTGCCAGATAGTTATACGCCAACTGTTTTTTTAGAGCTATCACCAATGACGCATGACACCCGTTTGCCTGCCCTGCTGTTGGATCGGCCAAATGTCCTTCCAATGACGGTTATTTACGACTTCATTCCGCTCGATCAACCTGAGAAATATCTTCCAACGCCAAAAAGTCAGATGAGTTATCAAGCAGCGATGAAATGGCTGCACGCGTATCAGTTGTTTCTGCCCATTTCACAGCATAGTGGAGACTTGTTAGTCCAGAAGTTTGCTATGCAAGGTGAGCAAATAAAGGTTACGGGTGTTGCGCTGAGATCTGTATTTGAGGCTCATTTAGTTCACAAGAAAGCAACAGTACAAGAAGCATCCCCAAAGACGTCCATCATGCTCTTTGCGGGTGGACCGGATGAACGAAAAGATCTCGAGACAGCGCTGGATGCGCATGCTTACCTTCAAGAGCAGGGTCTTCCCAACATCAAATTAGTCATTATTGGCAATTATCCAGATAAGTGGCAGCGAAAGGCTCTTTCTCATCGGAAACAACAAGCCGAAAACATTCAATTCTTGAAGAGAATAAGTGATGAAGAACTGGCAGATTGGTATGAACGAGCAACCGTTACGGTATCCACATCTGTTGATGAGGGCTTTTCGATGCCGGTTATTGAGGCTATCGCATGTGGTAGTCCGGTCATTGTCTCTGATATTCCAGCACATCGAGAACTCATTGCGGATACTGAGAACCGTTTTCCAGTGAGAAATGCGAAAGCGTTGGCAGAAAAAATTAAGCCTTTTTTTACGTCCCCACAACACCGCAAAAAAGTGGCATTGTTACAACGGTCGACGTCTGAGCGGTTTACAAAACGTGCTGTTGCCAGGCGAATTTGTGAAGCAATACACGAACAAATCAAGGCACCTGCTACGAGCAGTCTTCAGATTCTGAAGAAGAGGCCACGGATCGCGATTGTCAGTCCATTTCCACCTGATCGATCGGGTGTCGCAGACTACACAAAAAAAACGATTGAAGCGCTAAGTAGCTACGTTGAAGTTGATCTTTATACCGATCAGCCATTGCCTGAGAAAACATCTGGTATTCGAGCGCACTATCCAATATCTGCAGCAGCTTGGTTGCGACCCGATTATGATGTGACGCTTTCGATCATCGGAAATTCACATTTTCATACAAAAATCATTGAACTTCATGCGTTGTATGGTGGGCCATGCCTTGTGCATGATAATCGCCTTGCTGAGATAACAGCCTCATGGAAAGGTATTGAACACCTGAGACAGATTGCTGAGACGTCACTCAAAAGATCTGTAGAAATGAGTGAGGCCTGTTCCTGGATGGAAAACCCGGGGAGTTTACCATCCATGTTCTATGAAGAGATCATCGAAAAGGCATGTCCACTTTTGGTTCATAGTCGGGGAATTCAGAAAAACGTTCATCACTTCTATGGAGTTGATGCGGTATATCTTCCCTTCTGTATCTACAACAATTTCAAACCAGAAGAATTAACTCTTTCAGCTCGACAAAGCGCGAGATCAGCTCTGAAGATTCCGGAAGGCCAGAAATCAATAGTTACCTTGGGAATTGTGTCAAAATCAAAGTTGCCACATCTATGTATTCAAGCTGTTGCTCAGCTTCAGCGCGAGGATTCGTCAGTGCATCTCTATTTTGTAGGCCAAGCCGATGCCCTGAAGGATGAACTTTTAGACTTTGCACAACGGCTGGGAGTAAAAGAAAACATCCATTTTTCGTCTGGATGGATAGATGAAGACCAATATCGTCAATATCTGGTTGCAGCCGATGCAGGAATTCAACTTCGAAACCATTTTTTTGGAGGACTCTCTGGAGCACTTCTCGACTGTATTGCTGCAGGAGTACCAGTGGCCACAAACAGAGATCTCGCGGACGCTATGGAAGCACCAGAGTATGTATATCGAGTGCCAGATGATCCCTCCAGTGAGGATCTCGCTACTGCTATTCAACAGTCTTTAGGTACTCGTCGGTGTCAAAAACATGAGCAATTACGACGTCAGTATGAGAAAGCACATTCGTTTCCGGAATACGCTACGCAGCTTCTCGATGAAATACTTAAGAGCCAACAGGCCCTCAAGACAATCCATAGACAACAAGACTTAATGAACAGAGAAACCAAATTAGGCCAAGCTTCATGAGTACTCGATCCCAACAGTTTTATTTTGATGCTTCGTACACATCAATGGTTTCATCTCGATCTGGAGTTACTCGCGTAGTGGATCGAACGTGGAAGGAAGCCAAGAAAAAAAACTGGAGGGAAGGAGTGATTAATCGCGTCATCGAGAGGCACGGAAGTTTTTTTGAGTCAGATGAAAAGCCAGTTACAGCAAAGTCATGGCCACTTCATTTCTTAGGTCTTTCAAAAAAAATTCAACGCAAATCGGAAGTTTCATTGACCGCTGGTGATATCTTGTTTCTACCAGATGCCTATTGGGCCTATCCAAGTATTTGGCCGGCTGTTGCGCATGCTCGCCAACGAGGAGTGCATTGTGTTCCTCTCGTGTACGATCTTATTCCGTTGAAGCATCCAGAGATTTATGGGGATGAAGGTGTCGCCATGTTTCGTGGATACCTCAAGAATCTCCTTCTTCATGCTGATGCCGTTGTAACAATTTCACAAACAGTCGCTGAGGAACTCGAGAGATGTCTTCCTGAAATTGTCGATATTGGTGATCCACCACCAATTATTCCATGGAAGCTGGGATGCGATTTACCTACCGTAGCATGTAGTGAAAGAAGATTACGTAGCAATTTATTTAATCAGCGATTACCAGAATCTGCGTATTTGGTAGTCGGCTCGATAGAACCAAGAAAAAACCACAATTTCATTCTCGATGCCTTTGATCGACTCTGGTCTACACCAGCAACCAAGAACGTCCGTCTCGCATTTGTTGGTACAGCAGGATTTAAGTCAGAAGAAATCCTTCAGCGCATTAAGAACCATCCAGAAAATAATCATCGACTATTTTTTCTCACAGATCTTGATGACGCAGCGTTGGCAGCGGCATATGCAGGAGCACGAGGTGTTGTATTTGCCTCAATTGCCGAGGGATTTGGCTTGCCGATAACGGAAGCACTTGCCCATAGCCAGAAAGTTTTTGTC
>JBDOMS010000232.1:0-4115 GCA_039831735.1 Pirellulales bacterium | reverse complement strand
AGTCACCGGTCCGAGTATCGACCTTGACCAGCTCTTCCTGTTCAATAAAGGCAGGAACCATCACTTCGGCACCTGTCTCAAGCTTGACAGGTTTTGTCAAATTGGTTGCCGTATTTCCACGAACTGCAGGTTCGGCATACTCAACCTTGAGAACCATTTGTTGCGGAGGCTCCATCGAGATTGGGTTCCCGTTGTAGAGCAACATGGAACACACTGTCCCCTCCTTGATCCATTTCCATGCATCATCAATTTGGTCCTTTGTCAGTTCATATTGCTCATAACTTTCATTATCCATGAACACAAACTGCTCACCTTGTTTATAGAGAAACTGTGCGTCAATGGACGTAATATCTGCAGCGTCGAGTGAATCTCCGCTTTTATATGTGCGGTCAAGCACTGTGCCCCGTAGTAAATTGCGGAGTTTACATTTATAAAGCGCCTGGCCTTTTCCTGGCTTCACAAAGTTACATTCAATCATGATGTACGGATCACCATCGATCTGAACTTTGAGCCCCTTTTTGAACTCACTGGTGTTGTAGGCTGCCACGGCTTGTATCACTCCTGTTCTCGCTTACATTTTTCTCTACAGCACTTTCATACCGTATTCCAGTGACAAGCGTCGCTACATTTATGCAGTCTGTCAACGTCCATCACGACCGAGCGAAGCCCATGATACAGCGTGATGCCCAAATGCCTCCACAAAACACGTCTTGGCAGCGACAGCTTGCAACGGCCATTCGCACCCCAGAAGAACTGTGCGACATGCTCGATCTTCACAAAGACGTCATATCTGGATCACACGCACCGACACATGCTTTCCCCTTTCTTGTGACCAGAAGTTTTGTCTCTCGCATCCATAAAGGAGACCCTCACGACCCGCTCCTCCTGCAGATCCTTCCGCGCGACCTCGAAGAACAAAACGTTCCGGGCTTCGTCGCAGATCCGCTTGAGGAAAATGCCTCTCTCACTGCACCAGGCCTGATACAGAAATATGCTGGGCGAGCTTTATTGATGCTGACGAGTGCGTGTGCCATTAATTGCCGTTATTGTTTCCGACGGGCATTTCCATACGCAGACAACGGTGTGCAGACGTCAAAACTTGATGAAGCTCTTGATGAAATTTCTCGCACCAGAAGTATTCACGAAATCATTCTCTCTGGTGGTGATCCATTGCTGGTGAGCGATGAACGTCTGCAGTCTATTCTTCATCGGCTGAGTGATATTCCACACTGGCGTCGCCTGCGGATACACACGCGCCTGCCAGTTGTACTTCCAGAACGAGTCACAGACACACTGGTTACAATGTTGGCCAGAACACGTCTTACAACCACTGTTGTCATCCATGCAAACCATGCACAGGAACTGGATCATACGGTTGAAAAGGCAATGCTCCAACTTCGACGCAGCCACTCCCTCCTGCTCAATCAATCTGTTCTTCTCCGAGGCATCAACGACTCGGCCAATGTCCTTGCAGAGCTTTCCGAGCGTCTTCTTGAAATTGGAGTCATTCCTTATTATCTCCATTTATTGGATCGAGTCAGCGGCACGTCACATTTCGAGGTCGACAGGCAGACAGCTGAACAGATCCACGAGACTCTCCGGAATCAATTACCTGGCTACGCAGTACCACGTTTAGCCCAAGAGGTGCCCGGGGCTCCTGCGAAACACTGGATCGGTTGAGATAATGCCGTGAGAGTGAGATAAGAGAACGACTGGAGGAAAGACATGAAAACGTTGATCGGTGTGGATGGATCGCAAGCATCATTAGATGCCGTCAAACTTGCAGGTCGACTCATGAATCCTGCATCTGATCGAGTTGCCATTTATTTCTCTCCGACAGAGCTTGAGAAACGCCTGTTTGGAAAAAGCCGTAAAGTCATGGAAGGTGCTGCGGCTGCTCTTTTTGAGGAGTCATGCAAACTATTACCAGAGAGCCTACGTAGTCATGCAGAGCTGATCTGCTCATCAAAACCTCCTGCCGTCGGCATTCTTGAATCTGCATCCGGCTGGCACGCAGACCTGATTGTTATCGGAGCACGTGGTCATAGCTCAACCGAACGACTGCTTTTGGGCAGTGTCTCTCGGGCTGTCGTTCATGCTGCACACTTACCTGTTCTTATCACACGTACTCCAGCCCATGATCATGACCTCACCGTCATGGCTTGCCACCATATGGCAAGCGAAGCAGCAATGATTCAAACCATTAATGAGCTTTCTTGGCCAGAAGCCACTATTGCGAAGGTGATTGGTGTTACTGAATCGATGCTAGCAGGTCCATTACCCATGTGGCTTGAAAAACGGGTTCGTGATCCCGACACCGCTGCCATTGCAGACGCCTGGAAACAGGAGCATGATGATGAAGTTGCTGCTCTTACTGAACTTCTGGAAAACTTTCAGCAACGACTTCCAGAAGTCTTCCGGAAACATGCACCACTGGTTGAAGAAGGAAATCCAGGTGAAAAAATCCTTGAGCGTGTGAAAAAGGATCACACGGACGTGTTGGTTACAGGCAGAACACCTTCAGACCGCCTTACTCGCTGGTTACTCGGCAGCACATCAGAAGCCATTTTGACTCATTCACACTCAAGCGTTCTGGTTGTCCCAGTAGAAAAACACTAAGGGTTTTTGAGCATCCGTTTGACTTACCACCACCAGCGATTGTCAGGCAAGTCAACAGCAGCGTGTGCCTTTGACACTTCTCCCTTTTCATCCATGAGCAGATTGGGAGGATCAATGGCCATCCCAGCCTGAATGGTGACTCCACCACCAATGGGTGTGATCAAACGAGCACCTCGCCATACAGCGTTAATGGCTGTCTCAACTTGCGAGACCGGCTGGAGTGTTTCAATTGGATAAAAACCTTCATCACGAAGTTGTGTGGCACCCCAACTTACTTTTCCATATGCATCAAACTCTTGCATCCATGCTGCAACAACAGCAAGGTCAACAAGTGATCGAAGCTGTGCGTAGACCGGACTTTGTGCCGCGATCTCAGAGTACTTTTTCGTGAATGCTGTTGTAAAAAGCTTACTCGCCTGACTCGGGCGATCTGCTGACATTCGTTGACCGTCTGGAAGGACAACCTCATCAGCACCAACAAGCTGAACGCCTTGACCTGTTAATTCAATTGCTAAGTCATCTTCACTTACTCGTACCCGCTGATACTGCGGAACAAAATACCATCGCTGAAGTGCGTTGGCTGCAACTGACTGTGAGCTCGCAAGTTGCACCCACGTGCTCATTCTCACAGGAGGTGGTTCAAGACCAATACCGATGAGCTTCATTCGATAATCCGCTTCAACAAGGACATGCGCGAAGTGTGTTGCAGGAGATACTCCATCCACCCGAACAGTTTGCATGCCAAGTGCTTGCTGCATGCCTCGAACAAGACTCATGACATCGCCTTTGGGATTAATTCGACCGACACTCTGGATAAATTTCTGTAAAGCAGCAAGTCCTTCCTGAGTTGGATCAATAGAGCAACCGATAAAGTGACTTGATGGTTGTCCAGGACTAAAACTGCGAAGTGCCGCAACAAGATCCTCCAATAAGAGTGTAGGAGCACCAGACATTGCCCCAACGGTACGCCCTGCAGCATCAATCATCCAGGGTTCGGCTGGTCCAGCGATAACAATCTCACCCTTTTCGTTGCCTTTGCCCGGATAGACAAATACATACTGAAGTCTGGTCATTCCTACGAGATTGAGCATTTCATCGGAAATATTCTGTCCGGCAGATAGCGTCTCCACCAATTCATTCTCTAATCTTGAAAGCGCGATGTAACGCAGCTTCACCGGCGACCTGAGATCCGGGTGGGTCGAACGAACTGCCTGACGACGACGCCCAGCAAGCAATGGATCTGGGACCATCAGGGTTCTCAACACTCCATGAGCATCAATCGCTATTCCCCCTACAGTGCTACTACCACCACCACCTTGGCCGCCACCACCTTGGCCGCCACCACCTTGGCCGCCACCGCCCATGCCGCCGCCGCCCATGCCGCCGCCGCCCATGCCGCCGCCGCCCATGCCGCCGCCACCCATGCCGCCGCCGCCCATGCCACCGCCGCCAAATTGCGCGTACAAGGAACTACAGCAAAGGACGCATAGCATCGC
>JBDOMS010000347.1:0-4128 GCA_039831735.1 Pirellulales bacterium | reverse complement strand
TTCTTTTTTTCGCCACGATGTCACTATGTCAACTTGTATTGATTATTATTTCATTATACATGCGTAAACCGCTGACAAGAATGATCCTCTCTGTACGTCTCAGTCCATCCATAGATTACAGGGAGAAAGCCGAAAAATTATTGTTTGCCTTCGCTCTGTGAATGGCTCGGCTTTCTTCTATCGAGCATTACGCGAGATCATACAGCGAAACAAAAGAATACTGAGAAACACGATAAGATAACCTAAGTGTGTGCAAGCAAATCCACGGACTGCATCAGACTGGGGAATGCGATCGCAGATACTATGGCCGGCTTAATGGTAAAGCCAACACAATAGATTGAACGGGAAACATGATCCAAGTCATTCTTGTAATTGTTTTATACATCTGTCTCATGCCACTTCCGATGCTAGGTGATGATACCGCAGCGACGTATGACATGCCTCGACGGGGAATTTGTGCTCACAGAGGGGCAAGTGATACCCATCCTGAGAATACGCTTTCTGCATTTCACGAAGCAATACGGCTGGGCGCGCAAATGATTGAATTCGATGTATCGCTGACATCTGATGGCACAGTGGTTCTAATGCATGATTCGACCTTGGATCGAACAACTAATGGCGAGGGGTCAGTCTCACGGTGTACCGTGGAAGAGTTGAAGAAACTGGACGCTGGGGCATGGAAAGACGTTTGTTTCCAAGGTGAACGTATTCCAACCTTGGCCGAAACGCTTGCAATCATGCCTGATAATATTTGGCTTAATGTGCACTTAAAAGGGGGTGGAGAATTGGCCGAAAAGGTCACGAGGGAGATTCGTGATAGCCGACGACTGCATCAGGCATTTTTAGCTTGCAGTGCCGCGTCCGCAGCATCTGCCAGACGCGTTGAATCGAAGATTCAGATTTGCAATATGGAACGCCAGACGAATACCCTGCAATATGTCAACGAAACGATCGACATGGGAGCAAATTTCATTCAACTGCTTGGCGGAAGCGTCAATCCAGACCACTCAGAAAAGTTAAGGCAATGCGGAGTCCGAATCAATTATTGTTGTGGAAACGAAGCTGAAAGAATCCTTTCTTTATATGATTCGGGCGTCGAGTTTCCATTGGTCGATGACGTCGCCACCATGTTGCATGTGGCAGATGAGAAGGGGATTCCGCGATTGCAACCTCGCTATCATTCGCGACTTCGTTATCCAACTCTTGAGACACCCGCTTCGGTCCTTTTGGATCGACACAGATTAGCGAAAGGTGAAGCACAACAAGGATTGGCGTTATCTGAAGAATTCTATTTTACGAGCACTGCACGCTCCATCTTTCGCTATGACCCACAATGGAACTTTATTGAAGAAAAACCGATTCATATCGATGGAGTCAATCATCTCGGAGCAATTGACTACCATCAGGGATATATTTGGGCAGGATTGTTAAATGGTCCAGAGCATGGCCATCATGATCCAAAGTTGAATCGTGGCATTATCGCAAAGATTCGAGCGAGCGATCTGGAAGTCGTTCATTCTTGGGACATTTCAGATGACGTCACTTGGGTTGATCCAGTCTGTTTCGACGGTGAGTATCTCTGGGTTGGAGATCTGAGTGACCTGGGAATTCATCGTTACCGGATCAATGGAAACGAACTGGAGCATGATGGTGTTCTTCGATATCCCAAGGAGATGCATTTCTCGCAGGGATTGCGCGTGAGAGGAAAAAAAGTTTATTCGATGCATACTTTCGCGGGCATGGACGGGTTATTTGAATTTCATCTACCGGAAAAGTTAACAAATCAAATACAGCATCCGGTTCGTGTATGGCATATCGCCGAACCCTCCATGCATTTGGAGGGATTCGATTTTCTTCCTGAAAAACCGATGGAGATTTGGCATGCTCAGGGAACCCAGGTTGATCGGTATCGTTTATCTGCAACTGACGCACGATGAATTGCTGAGGAGGATGGGGCAGGACGATGACTTCTTGTGCACGCAGGTCAGTCCAGTAGCACCTGTCTGCTTCCTAAAGTGCAAATCCAGAGAACAGACAACACCGTACTGAGATCATGATGATGAATAGTCCCTACCAAGTTATCATGCTTGTGTTCCAGTGATCCCCAAGTCCCCCAACGACGTTCATTCGCTACCAGTGCCATGTCAGTTGATCAGTAATCTGATCCGCACGGGGTGGAAATGTCATCAGATGCATCCCAGTCACACGATGATCCAGAGACATCAAGGACACAGAGTGAATCAAGATCACAGCCCTCGATAACTCGAAAGTTGGCGTGCACGACTTTTTGACTGTTTGAAACGAGTTCTTCTTTCAAATAGAGAAGAGGCTCAACGTGACACGGAGTATGTCTCAAGGAAGAGCGTTTGCGATTCGCTTTGGAAAATAAAGAGACTGTCCGTCGCAGGTATCCATAAAGTTGTGGAGAGAAAGTTTCCCTAGGTCGGGATGAGTTGCCACCATAATGATCGAACAGTCTTATCGCTGCCAGGGAGAACCGTTCATGACTTTTTTAAGACGTCCTCGCAAAGATTTCCCAAGGCTTCCACTTTGGAGTAACAGAGACGTCTGCTTCACCAAGGATTCTGGATCTGATATTGCCTTGAGTTTATTCATTGCACTTATGGAACCAGGGCTGGGTCGAGACCACCATTTCCTTGTTTTTTCTTCGTAGTCAGTCAAGACTTGTTTTATGTTCTCTGCTGTTGCGTAGTAACGATCATTTTGCTCATCAAAAGTGCCACCCTTATCGGTCCTACTCATAAATTCTGGTGCAAGTAAACGAATTGTACTCCGGCCTTTCCTCTGACACTCAACCATCACGTTGGTGAGATCAACACCAAGCGTTTGGAATGCACGAAGCACAAGATATATCTGTCTTGGTTTTGGCTGGTAGTGTCCGCTCCAATTATTGATATATTTCAGTTCTCCTGCGACAACCGTTATACAACCGGTGCTTATCACCTCGCGGCCATTCAGATATGACGAGTGGTAAAATGAACCCTCTGCCATGTCATAGTTTTGGTGTTTCTTCGCGAAGATGTCTCGATTGGTAGCCATCGCGAATCCCGCTACCCCTAAACCTTCGTTCCGTTCAGTACCTCGACGTGCTGGATTATGCGTTCGTGTAATCTGTCTCACACGTCGCCAATTTCCGTATCGGTCCGGTTTCACCTGGGGTCTACCACGCCTATCTAATTTAAATTCTTTGCTAATGTCTCTGTATGTAGGTCCACTGCAGTCGAAATTAATCATAGCTCCATCGCCATCGGAAATAAGAAATTTCCCGCCTTCAATCTCCAGACGAACAGCAAGTGCATTTTCGTCACTCAAATACACAAGACGCGAAACACCATTATGTTTTATTCCCCCAACATAGTTATCAACACTAGCACCGTGGTCTGACATCGTAATGTTCTGCCGCCGAAGATAGCTATCAATCTGATCGGGTTCGATCGTAAAAACTCTTCCAAATTGTACAGCTGCTTCCCAGTGCAGGGATCGATAGAGCGGAAAACATGCACAATCGTTATCAGTTCGCAATGATGGGTTACGCGTTATGACTTTCATGCACTTGCCAGTTATTGCGTAGATGTCGGACAACAAAAGACCATGAATTGATTTTGAAACTTCGTCATTTGGTGGCCCTGCACTCAAAATCCCAGTATGGTAACGTGCAAGAGCATCGGTGACCAATTGAGTAGTAGTGAGGTCTCCAGCCACTCGTGATGGTGGTAGCCGTGCCTCTTCCACCGGTATAGCTTTTTTTTCTACACCGAGGAACCTGCTAACATGCGTTTGGCTTGGACGCATTACAGGAGGTCTATCTCCAAGATCAGCCCACAAATGAGGCCTATTAAGTTTCCTCTTTTCATTTGCCATATGACGCATCGCCTGAGCGATAAGACCATGCCATGTTGCGACAGTGGGTATCTCATTGAGTGGTGGGCAACCAGCACCCATCATTAAACTACTATGCAACTTGGGCATTTTTTAGCCTTCCAAAAATGAATCCGAGCAAAAGAAAATCATACGATTACTCAACGTCTCATTCTATGTAATGCAATTCCTGGTGTCTTAGTACGCTCTTTGTATTTGAACTACTCGATCAATTTTTGAGTGAGACAC
>JBDOMS010000680.1:646-4136 GCA_039831735.1 Pirellulales bacterium | reverse complement strand
GAACAACTATTTCCGATCCTCGTTTGATATGCAAAAGAATGGTTGGGGATATACGCCTGGTTCTCCGGCAACACCATCCATGACCTGTGCTGGTCTCCTGGGACTCGCCGTCTCGCAAGGGGCGACATCTCAATCCTCGGCCGGCACGGGAGCAAAGAAAAAATCAGCCTCGGCAGCTCAGGATCCCATGGCACAAAAAGCACTACAGGCCCTTGGTTATGAGTTAAGAATTGCAGAGTCCCAAAGCAATTCAAAAATCAATTCTGATCTCTATTTTTTCTGGTCACTGGAGCGAGTCGGGGTCGTATACGACGTGAAAAGAATAGGCGGCATTGATTGGTATGCCTGGGGATGCAAGCGACTGCTGGCTGGGCAAAATACAAGTGGTGAATGGAGTGGCCGTAGCTCCAAGGGATGGACATTTGGCAAGGGTGTCGGAACAAGTTTTGGCATTCTCTTTCTGAGTCGGGCAAATGTCGCAAGAGATTTGACCGCCGTTGTCGGAAGTGGTGGTGGAGTGGGATCAACACCTCGTACAGCACCTCTTGCCCTTGAAGGCGATGGTGCCAAAGCAGAAATACCTGGTGGTGGTGGTGGGTCGATGGCAATTCGACGTGCCGGTTCAAGCGGAAAGTCTCTTCCTCAAAAAAGTGATTCCGGGACAGCGAAGGGGGGGAACGGGCAACAAAAAGAAACACCAGGGCCACCAGTACTTGATCCCTTCTGACCGCCATGTTTTTTCTAACACAACCTCATCCGTTTTTATCTGGTTGATTCATGGGAACGACACAACACGAATGTCCAAAATGTCATGCGTCCGTGCTGGTGATCGCAACTGAAGGAGCACGTGTGTCGTGCCCAAAATGCAAAGTCCCACTCCTGATCACAGATAACGGCCTCGAATATTTTCGTGTTGCACGCAAGCATAATGTGACTCCCGCAACTGGCGTACGCACCCGCAGGAACAACGCCGCTCTTGCCACAGACATTCCATCCGAGGGCATGGGCCTTGTCATTACAGCATTTTCATTAGCTGGCCTGCTCATGCTTGCCGTGATCGTTGGATTGGTGGTTATAGTGTTCGGAGACAGCGATACGGACACGGCTTATTCCTCACTCACATTACGCTCGAAGCATGATCAGAATACGGTTCGTCTCGGCTCCTTTCCTCAAGACAATCCTGGCGCCTCAGAACCAGTCCACGCCTCATCGCAACAACAGATGACATCCCAAGCAGAGCAAGCCAGAGAAGCACGCCGAGCCAAGGAGATAGCGGCAGAAGAAGAAAAGAAGCGTCAAGCCCAAGAAGCAAAAATAGCTCAGCAGATGCAGCAGTCTGAACTTGCCAACATGCCATCATCACTTGCAGAAACCATTGCGGCCGTCCGGCCATCCGTCGCAACCATTGAGCATGCTTCCGGCAGTGGCTCTGGCTTCATCCTTACACAATCGCGTTGGCTTGCAACAAATTTGCATGTCGTGGCAGGTGCAGGTAAAGCCCGTGCATTTCGTAATAATGACAATGGCACACAGGTGGAGATGGGTATCGCAGGATTCGTAGCATGTGATCCGGGGAAAGATCTTGTCATTCTTGTACTTGAGAAAGACTGGCCTGCAGAGCCACTTGCTCTGTCTTCTGCACCACTGCAACTTGGTGAAGATGTCTTTGCGATTGGCAGCCCAATCGGGCTTTCCGACTCAATCACCCGTGGTATTGTAAGCCAAATTCGTTCAGCATCGGATATTCAGAACAATAACCTCTCGCCATCAACAAAAATCATTCAGACAGATGCATTCATGACGTCCGGAAGCAGTGGTGGCCCATTGTGCTCGAATGCTGGCAAGGTCATCGGCATCAACACCTTTGGGATCAGCAGCGATGCGGATGAACACGCGACACGCATTCATTTTGCCGTGTCTGCAGAGGAACTGGGTGAACTGGCATACACATCCCTTGGCAGGAAAACTCGTCCTCTTGATGAGCTTCCTCAAATGAGGGATTGATCAATGGAAAAGAACGCTGTCTCCAGATTATTGACTCAACCGCTGATAGTCGCGTTGTGCCTGTGCATCCTGATCATTCTTTGTGCGGGAATGCTCATTGGTGGATGTACGTGCAATCGTACACCTCGCCCAGCGTGGGAATCAGGGTTGCGGCAAACGGAAGCATCAGACCGCGAGGCAGGCAAGGCTGCAGGATCTGGAGATGGCACTGGTGATGCGTCTGGATCGGGTGAAGGAAATGCATCTGGCACGGGTGCAGGAAATGGTCCAGGCAGTGGAGGCCAGGGTGAGGGTGCCGCCGCAGGCATGAATGGCGCCGCAGGAGGTGACGGAAATAATCAACCAGGAACGACAACCGGACTTCCGGGAAATGGAAAGCATGCTGGTTCACAAGAAAATGGAAGTCCAATCGCAGGCAGTCAAGCGGAGGCAGCCACTGGCCCGATGGAAGATGCGACACAAACTGCAGCAGCGTTGCCAGGCCAGTCTCCCCAACCGCCAAAATATGATGCAGCAACCGCTGCACGCGTTGCTGAACGTCATCTTCGTCGAGCACGATCGTATCAGACAGAAAATAATAATGATTCCGCGTACGATGAAGCTATCAGAGCATTCAATGCTGTTGAGCCGCATGCTTCTAACGATCAGCGGTGTGCACAGTTGCTGCAAAACATCAAAAAAATGCTGGTGTCTCTCGAACGTGAGCGACCTCCAAACAAACCTGATAATGTACCGACGTTATTTCAATGATTCGGAAGGGCTCACAATCAATGTCCAAGCAATCCAGTATTCACCTTCTCAATGAAGTAACATGCCCAAACTGTTGGAAAAAATTCTCACCAGAGTCATTGCTTGCCATTTCAGGCCATAGCGAACTTCAAGGTGACCCGAGGCTGGAAGCAAGCCAGGAAGGGCGTCGCTTCCTCCCTACACGCTTTACTCCAGACTGTGCTGCTCTTGATATAAAAGACATTGCTACATTTGAACTCGCATGCCCTCATTGTCACCTTGTGGTGCCACGAGTCATTCTTGAGAGAAGCGACACCATCTTTCTCTCTCTCTTCGGAAGAACCAGTGCTGGCAAGTCCTTTTATCTCGCCTCGTTGGCCCAACAGCTTCAAAACGCCTTCCCGCAGAGGTTTGGGCTGGCTGCAACGGAGCCACATCCTCCATCAAACAAATTAATTCGTGAATATCGAAATGCCGTATTCCATACTCCAGATCCGAATGCACTGGTAACCATCCCAGCAACCAATCCAACTGGAAATAAACATTACCAAGGCGTTCGTATACCAGGAGATGTTCTTAACTATCCACGTCCCATTTTCTATCAACTGTCCCCAACAGGGACACACCCCAAAGCCCGATCACAAAAGAAACATGCTCGAACCCTTTGCCTCTACGATAATGCAGGAGAGCATTTTACCCCGGAGTGGGCCTCGTCTATTCAACCTGAAACAGAACACCTGAGCCGTTCCTCAGCGAT
>JBDOMS010000680.1:0-636 GCA_039831735.1 Pirellulales bacterium | reverse complement strand
GCAAACCATCTTCCACATCACAATTTGGACTGATACCCGTCGAAAACCGACTTGATCCACAAGATGTCATTCTGACAACAGCAAATCATAATGTGAAAAAATGGTTGGGACATGAACTCAGCGATCCGTTAGATAAGCCACTCATTGTGATTCTTTCCAAATTTGATGAGTGGAAACACCATTTTGCAGATGAACTTCCTTCACTCAGTCGTAGCAGCAGCCATGACGCCTCAAACACTCATGGTTTTCGTGCTGACGTTGTGAAGAGCGTATCGAATAAAATGCGCAAACTCCTGTTGAAATACAGCCCTTCCATTGTGGCTGCTGCTGAGGAATTCAGCAATCAGGTCTCATACATTCCGGTCAGTGCAACTGGCTGCGAACCAGAAAATCAGAACGGCAGCAAAATGTTTCGTCGCGGCTCACTCAGACCTACGTGGGTTGAGGCCCCACTTCTCTGGGCACTTCATCGATTGACAAAGGGGCTTGTGACTGATGTGAGCCCTGGAACCACTCACGCTGGGTAGGACACCATTCATGCTTGGCCGCATCATTATTACGAATACACCTCGTGGCATTGATGGCGCTGCAGGCTTTCAGATTGTGCAACGAACAGACAGCCTGCAAGCTTCTGTT
>JBDOMS010000432.1:0-4138 GCA_039831735.1 Pirellulales bacterium | reverse complement strand
GGCTGCATTTTCGATCGTGGTTGCTAAGCGATGCTCCAGATTGGCTTGTCAGCCTCTATCAAAAACATGGCGAAGACTTCGCTCTGTGGATACATGACAAGCCCGCATTAAAAGATGGGATAAGAGTCTTAATGGACAGGGCAATTGAGTAATGCCAAATTTTGGAGTAATTCTGGTAGCAGCTGGGAAAAGTAGTCGATTTGGTGACGCTAATTACAAGAAACCTTTCGCTCCCTTAGCTGGTCGCGCGGTCTGGCTACATTCTGCGGAGAAATTTCTTGAGCGAGAAGATGTCAGTCAGGTCGTGATTGTTGTGTCACCTGAGGACAAAGAATCATTTTTAGAAAAATTTGGTGCCAACCTCGCTTTTATGGGTGTGACGCTGGCAGAAGGCGGACGTCATCGCGCTGAATCTGTTCGGAATGGTTTGCACAAGTTAGAGCCTGACATCGATTTTGTCGCCATCCACGATGCTGCTCGACCCTGTCTTGCCCAGCAGTGGATCGATGCAGTGTTCGATGCTGGAAAAAAACATGGCGCGGCTATCCTTGCGACCCCCGTCGCAAGCACCCTCAAGCGAGTTGGAAAAGATGACTTTGTTTCACAAACAGTTGATCGGAATGGATTGTGGGAAGCACAAACTCCACAGGTTTTTTCCCGTTCACTTCTTGAAAAAGCCTTCGCATCTGGTCAACTCGAACAACCGACAGATGAGGCCCAACTTATTGAAGTTCTTGGGCATCCCGTGCGTATTGTGAAAGGCTCACCCATCAACTTCAAAATCACATCTCGTGAAGACCTGAAACTCGCAGAACAAGCTCTCAAGGCCCTGCCTAAGCCAAAATTCTCAGGGCCAGCCCACCCTTTTGATAATGACGACCTGTGGCGATAAGTATGTCCAAAAATCTAATTGATGACTTCAATATGCGGGGCCTTCTCCATCAGTCTACGGATCAAGAATCCCTGATGAAATGGCTCAACACCCCCGGAAGACGGATCTATGCTGGTTTTGACCCGACTGCAAACAGTCTCCATGTTGGTCACCTGGTAGCGCTTGTTCTCCTTCGAAAAGTGGCTGCCGCTGGCCATGAGCCCGTTGCTCTCATTGGTGGAGCAACGGGTATGATTGGTGATCCAAGTGGTCGTAGCGATGAACGAAACCTCCTTTCACCAGATGCGCTTGCCAGGAATGTCGAGTGTGTCACACAACAGATTCGCTCCGTTCTCGAACAGACTGGCCAACGCGTTCATGTGGTAAACAATGCCGACTGGATGAAGGAAAAGAGCTATCTTGAGTTTCTGCGTGACGTTGGAAAACATTTTCCTCTTTCTCAGATGTTGGCGAAGGACTCTGTCAAAAGTCGTCTCGATCGAGAGAGTGGTCTGTCTTATACAGAATTTAGTTACATGCTCCTTCAGGCTTGGGACTTTGTGCATCTGATGGATTCCCTCGACTGCCGAGTGCAGATTGGTGGCAGTGACCAATGGGGGAATATTACTGCTGGCATTGAACTTGGCCGACGGCTTCGCGCGCAAGAATTACATGGCATCACATGCCCATTACTCACAAAAGCTGATGGGACCAAAATGGGTAAATCAGCTACCGGTGCTGTGTGGCTTGATCCAAATCAAACCAGTGCATTCGCGTTTTATCAATATTGGATAAATCTTGATGACATTGACGCCAGCACGTGCTTGGCCCGACTTACGGACCTTTCTCATGAAGAACTTGCTCATCACGCTGAACTGCAAAAGTCAAATGCGTCAGCACGTGACTCACAGAAACGCCTCGCTGAAGAACTCACAAAGCTTGTACATGGAAAGTCTGGCCTTCATATTGCAGAGCAAGCCACCAAGATACTTTTCGGTGATGAAATTCAGACTATTGATGATGCGCTCCTTGGAGAGATTTTTGCGGATGTACCAAGCCATGTTTTTCCTCGTTCGAGCCTTGATGGTGATGGACTACCCATCATTGAGGCAATTGAAACAACAGGACTTACGCCAAGCAGGGGTGCTGCTCGACGAACCATTGAACAGGGTGGTGGCTACCTCAATAACAAGCGGGTTACTGACGCCGGGTATCGTTTGACAGCACATGACCTTGCTGGGAGTTCAACCCTTGTCCTGCGGACAGGAAAAAAGAACTATGCTCTCGCTCGTTTTATGTGACTATCGTTCCGTGTCCTCGTAACTCCCCTATTCATATGAAATATTACTTCGCTGTTTTCTGTATAGGTCTCAGTCTGACCACGTCGAATTCAATCTCTGCAGAGCGACCACTGTCTCGAATCGAAGATTCAGAATTGAAAGACCGACTCAAGGCTGGCCTCCGAACAAGACTTCCCGAAGAAGAGAAGTTCCTTGATGATGTTGTTCTGCTCGTACGACGTGGCAAACTACCAGGCAAACTTGTTGATTCCATTTATGTCTGGGCAATTGGCCGACAAAAAGACTATCCCTTCCCAGCGTTTGAGAAGGCTCTCAGGCTTCAAGCAAAAAAGATTGGCGTGCAGCTCTAGTCTTTTTTTCATCTGTCAACATTTGTCATCAATGCGACTCATGATTTGCTTCACAAGAGCGGTGCTTCTCCTCAGTCAACACACGAACTATCTTTGGATCTGCGAGAGACGATGCGATGCAATGTGCACCTGTAAAATCATGTCGCCGGCTCTGACCACTCGGAACAGCAACTGTTACTGCTCCGGCTGCAACTGCTGCAGCACAACCTGCCGCTGAATCTTCAAGCACGAGCATATGCTTTGGCTCAATGCCAAGTCGATCCGCTGCTGTTATGTATATCTCCGGATTCGGCTTCCCCCTCTCAACATCAGCACTTGTCAAGACAAACCTAAAGAACTTTCGTATTTCTACTCTGCATAAAACATCTTGAGCAAAGTCAGGCCCACTGCTAGTTGCAACCCCACAAGGAATATCGCTCACCATCAGATAGTCAAGTAGATGTTTGACACCCGGCATCAACTCAAGCCGTGTATCGAGTAACCCCTGAAAAATCGCACTTGTTTCGGATGCCAACCCTTCCACTGAGTCATCTAAATGATGCCAATCTATCATCGTCTGTAATGCTATTTCCGGTGGGCGCCCCATCATTGCATCGAGCAAATCATCGTCAAAGGTATGGCCGCGACGCGAAAGTATCTCAGCACCAACCTCTTGATAGAGTTCTTCGGTGTTCACCAGTAGTCCATCGAGATCAAAAACCACTCCTTGTATATTCATGTGCGATATCTTCCTATCTCTCTACGCTCAAACAATACAGCGGCGTGTTCACCACAGAACACATCTACAGGGGATGTTTAGGCAACTATAGACTACAGTTCTAGTCGATAGACCGCATAGGAATCATTCACATACAACCGTTTCAGTCCCGGCCCGTCGAGATCCTGAATATCAGCAGCGGCGATTGCATGATCAGCACCGTATTTCTGTGCAATATCGATAAGGTGTTTCCTGCCGAGCACGGCAGCATCCGTTTCCATATTTCGCAACGTTCCATCTCGAGAAAAACAATGGACGATTCGTTGTCTCCATTCGATAATGGATTCTGATGCCTGAGGAATATTCTTCCACGACACAACCTCCGCTCGCCCCGTGTTCCAGACGAATGTTGACGCTCGCCGTGGCACAATAAAGCACGCTTCTTGAGATGTGTGCTTCGATGACCATTCACAGACGTCGTGCCATGCATCGACATGCAGAAACTTATCACTCCTTGGCCGCACATCTCTGCCCATCAATGGCCAATGTCGGCTTTCATTCACAAGATCGAGTGCTAGCAGCAGCATGATGGCCCACCGTGCAATCACAACCGAACCAAACAGTTTCTTAATGACCTGCGATTGATTGAAACAGGCCGCGACAACAAGGGCCAGAGCAAGTGGAGTGAGGCCATCGCTTAATCTGAACCAGTAATACTTAAGGAGGCCGTACGCGATGCCCGAATCAAAGGCCTCCAGCCATGCAATGCCATAGCCAAGCAGTGAAATAAAAAGAGCAGACAAGGCATACCCTTGGAGACGCTGGCGTGATTTGTCATCTGGCAAATACTTGGCCAGAAGCCATGAAACGAAAGCTGCCAGGAAATGCCGAGGGATCATACCGCTGGCAAACGTTCTCG
>JBDOMS010000255.1:0-4152 GCA_039831735.1 Pirellulales bacterium | reverse complement strand
CAATCCGTATCCGCGTGACTACCGTCCTGGTGTCTTTAAGTTCAAGAGTACGGAGCGTGCTGATAAGCCAACGGATCAGGATCTCGTTCGGATTTTGCATAACGGGATCGTCGGCACGTCGATGCCTTCCTTTGCCTTGCTGAGTGATCTCGAAATTGATGCCCTGGTTGAATACGTAAAGTATCTCAGTATTCGTGGAGAGACTGAACTGTCGCTGATGCGAGCGTTCTTCGAGTTGGATGACGAGGATGAGGGCAAGTTGCCTGAAACGAGAGAGTTCCTCGTCGAGGAAATGATGCTCCCTGCTGCAGAGAAGTGGCAGGCAGCCCCTGATGCGATTATTGGTGTTCCCGATATGCCTGGTGATCTTGACCTTGTCGCTTCAATTACAAAAGGCAAAGAGTTGTTTTATGGCAACAAGGCGAACTGTGTGAAGTGTCATGGGGTAACTGCTTTGGGTGATGGCCAGGCCAATGATTACGATGACTGGAACAAATCAATTGTGCAATGGAGCCAAGACGTCGCTGGCGATAAAGATGCAGCTTGGGTGGCCCGTGCGACGCAGGTTCTTGATGGAGATGCACTTCGACCCAGGACGATTCCGCCAAGAAATCTTCGGAAAGGTCTCTATCGTGGTGGGCGTCGTCCGATTGACTTGTATTACAGAATTCATGCGGGCATCAACGGCGCACCAATGCCTGCTGCCAAGGGAACGGTGGCTCCTGAAGACATTTGGCATATTGTGAATTACGTGCGTTCGCTTCCTTATGATTTTGATGGAGAGATGGGCGTTGACCGACCGATGATCGTCGCTCAGGATAACTAGTGGATTGAGGAGACATTTGTGGGTAGTAGATTAGTAGGAATATTTTGGGCACTTCTCTTTCTTGCAGTGCCGGTTTTGGGTGTGGCTACCTTTGCTGTAGCTCCTGCGATCAATATTTGGCTCCCAAAAGATATCTCCTCGCATGGTGCTGCGATCGACAGTCTTTTCTACTTTATTTTGTTTCTCACAGGGGTTGTATTCATCGCGACAGAACTGCTGCTCTTCTGGTTTATTTGGAAATATGATGCCGCGAACAACAAGGGGTCAGCTGCCTTCATCCACGGAAGCCACACGCTTGAAGTTGTGTGGACTGTTGTGCCGGCGGCTTTGTTGCTGTTTCTTGCAATCTATCAAATGAATGCGTGGGCAGATGTGAAGATGCGACGCCCGCAAATGCAGCCCACAGTTGAAGTAATTGCTCGCCAGTTTGAGTGGCGGCTTCGGTATCCCGGCCGCGATGGAATACTTGGTACGCTCGACGACTTACATTTGGTGAATGATCTGCACCTGCCAATTGATGAAGACATCCTTGTTCAGTTAAAGAGCATGGATGTTTTGCATAGTTTTTTTCTCCCACATGTACGGATCAAACAAGACGCCGTTCCTGGCATGAAGATACCTGTCTGGTTCAAGGCGAATGAAACGGGTTCATTTGACATTGTGTGTGCTGAATTATGTGGATGGGGTCACTATAAAATGAAGGGAAGGGTGACATTTGTGACCCGTCCAGAGTTTGATGAGTGGCTTGAAAGCAAGTATGCGGAGCAAGAAGCAACCCAGCCGGATCCTAACGCCGTCACTGTGAATTAGAGGAAGGTCTTATGAGTACTACTACAGCCATTCCCGAGCCAACAACCTCGGTTTCCTTGCCAGAAAAGAAACCAAGGCCGATTGTTGAGTTTTTGTCGACGTACGTTTTTTCCAAGGATCACAAGGTTATCGGTCTGCAATTCTTGTTTTCGACGCTCCTGTGGTTTCTTATCGGTGGTCTTTTGGCGTTGGCTGTTCGCTGGCAGGTTGCATGGCCGTGGTCTGACGTTCCTGTGCTTGGAAAACTCTTTGCTCAGCAAGGCGGGCAGATGAGTCCTGAGTTTTACACCATGTTGTTCACTATGCATGCAACCGTAATGATTTTTCTTGTGATCATTCCCATTCTTGCCGGAGCTTTTGGAAACTTTCTCATTCCATTGATGATCGGTGCGGATGACATGGCGTTTCCGACGCTTAACATGCTTTCGTACTGGTTTATGTGGCCTGCATTTATTGCGTTTGGTGCTAGTTTTTTCGTGGAAGGTGGTGCTGCGGCAGGTGGTTGGACCAGTTATCCCCCGCTTTCAACAAACACGGCATCGTCTCCAGGGAGTGGGTGGGGGCAAACGCTTTGGCTGTTAGGGCTTACGTTTGTTGGTGTTTCATCAATGCTTGGAAGTGTCAATTATATGACAACCATCATCCTGATGCGTGCTCCAGGGATGACCATGTTCCGTCTGCCGATGACCATCTGGGCAATGTTTATTACTGCTGTGCTTCAAGCATTTGCTCTGCCGGTTCTTACGGCCGCTGGTTTCATGCAACTTGCTGATCGCATTTTCAACACAGGGTTTTTTTCCCCGGAAGGTTTAGTTGTAAATAATTTGACAAGTGGTCCTGGTGGCGGCCAACCTCTCTTATGGCAGCATCTTTTTTGGTTTTACAGCCATCCTGCGGTGTATATCATGATTCTTCCCGCGATGGGCATGGTCAGTGATATTCTGACCACGTTTGCACGAAAGCCATTATTTGGTTATCGGCCGATGGTGTACTCGGTGGCAGGAATTGCAGGACTTGGTTTTATCGTGTGGGGTCACCACATGTTCTTGTCGGGTATGAATCCTGCTCTTGGGATTACGTTTATGGTCTCGACGATGATGATCGCGCTTCCGAGTGCGGTGAAGACGTTCAATTGGCTTGGGACAATTTGGGGTGGTAAAATCCAATTTACAACGTCAATGCTCTTTGCGATTTCGTTTGTATCGATGTTTATCATTGGTGGCCTCTCCGGGATTTTCATGGCCGCCACGCCGGTCGATATTTTCATCCACGACACGTATTTTATTGTCGCCCATTTTCATTACGTTCTTTTTGCTGGAACAGCCATGGGTGTGTGGGCTGCCATCTATTTTTGGTTTCCCAAGATGTTTGGGAGAACGATGAACGAATTCTGGGGAAAAGTACACTTTTTCCTCACGTTCATTTTTCTCAATGGAACCTTTTTCACAATGCACATACTCGGAGCAGTTGGCTTTCCGCGTCGTCTCGCCGATGCCTATCACTACGAGACGTTTCGTCATCTCCAGCCTATGAACGAATTCATGACATGGTGCGCCATTGGGATGGTGGCATCTCAGATTATTTTTGCTGCGAACTTTATATACAGTATGTTTAGGGGTCCTGTCGCCGGTAGAAATCCTTGGAATGCCAATACCCTTGAGTGGACTGCGCCAAGTCCTCCTGGTCATGGGAATTTTGATTTTCAGCCAGTCGTACACCGCGGTCCATATGAGTACTCCGTTCCTGGCATGGACAAAGATCATCTTATGCAGACTGATCCTCCAGATGCACAAGCTGCAGCTGCTGCGCTCGCTGCTCATTAGACGTTTTGATATCTGATCGTCTTTAATTGATGATCTATAGTTTAGTTTTCAATTCAACAATGAACATTGTGTACGTCGCCATGAACAATCGTTTTTTCAACTGGCCGCATATCATAAGTTGCGTTCTTGTGGCATCGACGATGGTTTTATTGTGCTTTGGTGCCCTGGTGACGACGTACGAGGCGGCGATGGCAGTTCCTGACTGGCCGGCTACGTATGGTCACAATATGTTTCTTTTCCCATGGTCAGAGTGGGTAGGAGGGCCTTGGGATCTTTTTTTGGAGCACGGCCATAGGCTTCTTGGTGCTGTTGTTGGTTTTCTTTCTCTCGTGATGGTTTTCAGTGTTTGGAAAAGCAAGGCCTCACCAGTGGTGAAAGCGCTTGCCTTCTCAGCGGTCCTCCTTGTGGTCGTACAAGGAATGTTGGGAGGAGCAAGAGTTTTGCTTGATGACAAGACGATAGCAAAAGTCCATGCCTGTACGGGGCCTTTGTTTTTTTCAGTTGCAACGGCGATTGCAGTTCTTACCCGCCGTAACGCATCATTCTTGCAAGGTGGTTCGCCCTCGCCCTCTTCGCAAAGGATGTCAGTTGTCCATAATAGAAGAACAGGGCTTGCCGCAGCCGGACTTGTTGTTGCGGCGTACGTTCAACTTGTTGCTGGAGCGCAACTGCGGCATATCGAATCAGCGAGTA
>JBDOMS010000361.1:17515-18666 GCA_039831735.1 Pirellulales bacterium | reverse complement strand
CTTGCTGAAGGCTTCTAATTCCTCAAGAGAGGGAATACGACCAATGACATCAAGAAATACTCTGCGACACCACTCTCCATCGGTGGCTGATCGCGATGGACGAATGCCTGCGTCACTCCAACCCTCCTCAATCTGCTCATTGATAAATGCAACGTGAGGAATTCCGAAATCATCAGCGCGACTGCTTTTTCCAATACCGCCTGATGACGACACCGTTTCATTTGCTTCACCAAATGGCACCCACAGGAAGGCGGCAACCAAAAAACAAAACAAAACAAAAAATACTCGCTTCATGAAAACCCTCAGCATTCGACCATACGGAGAACTCTAAGCCAGCCCGGAAACTACGGAAAACGCATTTGAAGTATATACTGCCAACCGAATCAAAGGCCATAAAAAAACTCTCAAAAAAGAAGATTTTTCTGCGCCGTCAGCGGACCTCTCTCCGAAACATCCCTACTCCTATTTACCGGCCTTCTGACCCCTCTGGCGAAGGGCTCAAAATCTTAGCAAAAAACAGCCGCATAAGATTAATACCACCAGCGGACACTAAAAAGTGGACAACTGATGCCCTACCAAAAGATCCTTCGCACACCGTTTCTGCTTTATACAAAACTCCGAATCTGTATTTACAAGATCATCGTCTTCATTAATGACACAGCTTTCGAAATTGTTTCCAATACTGGGGTTGGCTCCAAATTTTTTCTGTCAACAAGCGATGGCGGCTTTTCCCAATGGCTGTTCAACCCATGAAGCCTTTTCGATCTATTGGTAGAATATGCTCAATTGATTATGAGTCATGAATAATTGAGACAAATCAGTTTTTCGAGCCTTTCGTTTGAGACCAAAGGCAGAAGCGCCCCTACCGGACGCTCTAGAGCAAAGCCAGAGGGCTCAAAACTGATCTATCAGGCTTCCTCAGATACAGCAACCTGCGGGGCCTGAGAAGGCGCTGCTGCGTCCTCAGACACAAACTCAAGCAACGCTTGAGGACCTGCATCGCCGAGCCGCGGCTTGGCAAGCTTTAGTATCCGGGTGTACCCACCGGGACGATCCGAATATCGTGGCGCAATTTCTTCGAAAAGAACCCGAACAGCCTGCTTACTCCCGAGAAGCGTGACCGCCTTTCGCCGGGCTGCAACCGCAGGTGC
>JBDOMS010000361.1:16258-17505 GCA_039831735.1 Pirellulales bacterium | reverse complement strand
AATAGCTTGCGCCCACTAATTCCATTGATCGCTCTTTCGCCACTTTTTCCACTCTGCAGAATCTCGCTCCGCATCAGTGCCGTATGATTTCGCATGCCCCTCGGCACGCAAACCTTTTTTTGCAAGCGTTACACACCTTTCCACAAGAGGCCGGACTTCCTTGGCTTTTGCAACAGTCGTGATAATGCGACCCTTCACTGCCGGAGCACCAACCTCATCACTTTCGGCATCACGTTCAGTCAACATAAGAGCGGAAGCAAGATTCCTCAAGAGAGCTCTCTGATGAGATGGACTACGCCCAAGGATTCGACCTTTTTTTCGATGACGCATAACAATTTATTCCTGCAAACGAAAACCAACATTCTTTTATCTTTAGCTTGAGAAGCGATACACATCACTGCCCAGCAGATTGAACTGACAAATCCATCCCCAAACGCAACCCAAGCTCACTTAACTTTTCATCAATTTCCTGCATGGTGGTCTCACCAAAATTACGAACATCAAGCAACTCTTCACGAGTTCGAGACACAAGATCCCGAATACTTGCAATCCCCGACTCATGCAAGCAGTTGTTCGCACGTAGCGACAATCTCAAATCAGACACAAGCATTCCAAGCCGACTCTCAAGCGGAGCCTCCAATGCGAGCACATCGCTTGCGGCTGGCAAACTGACAGCTGCATCAGGCTGAGTATAAGCAACAAACGGATTGAGATGCTTCCGAAGAATCTTGGCTGCTTCGACCATTGCCATTTCCGGAGTCACGGTACCATCGGTCCATATCTCCATAGACAACTTATCGTAATTAGTCTTCTGTCCAACCCGCGTTTCCTCAACCTCATAACGCACGCGAGTCACCGGACTAAACACTGCGTCCACAGGAATAATCCCGATTTCCTGAGCGTCAGGAGTATGCTCACTGGCCGGAATATAACCACGACCATTTTCAACAACCATTTCTAACTCGAAAGGAATATCATCGGTAAGCGTGGCAATAACTAGATCTTTATTTACAACCTCAACCGCTTCATCTGTCTGAACATCGGCACCCGTAACAGGCCCCTGCGTGCTCTTCTCAACACGAATCACCCGAGTCGAGTCACTACTGTTTTTGACAACAAGGCTTTTTACAGCAAGCACGATATCCGTAACATCCTCAAGCACACCCTTGATGGTTGTAAACTCATGCAGAGCTCCACCAACTTTGATCTGCGTGATAGCACTCCCCTCCAAGCTTGATAAAAGCACT
>JBDOMS010000361.1:0-16248 GCA_039831735.1 Pirellulales bacterium | reverse complement strand
GCCGCGCTCAAAGGGCTCGGCGGTAAACTTACCGTATGTTGGCGACAGCGTGCTAGAATCAGTTGTCACAGCCCCCGGAAGCTCAAGCCCACGCCAGCGAATATGCATCAAATACTCCTTGAACAACTAAGTGTCTAAAAACTGAGATACCTAAACTTGGAACACCACTCACACAAATCTGGAAAAAATCAAACTCGACGTTTTTTCGGAGGACGACAACCATTATGAGGAAGGGGAGTGATGTCCTCGATACTCTTTACGTTCATGCCAGCAGCAGTGAGAGCAGTAATTGCACTTTCACGACCACTTCCAGGCCCCTTCACACGAACCTCTAAATCCTTAACGCCAAACTTGGAAGCTTTTTCAGCCGCCTGCTGTGCCGCACATTGACCGGCAAAAGGAGTCCCTTTACGGCTTCCCTTAAAACCGCATGTGCCTCCACTTGACCAACAAAGCGTATCACCACGATAGTCAGTGATTGTCACCGTTGTGTTGTTAAAGCTAGCGTGGATAAAGGCAATCCCAGCTGTAACATTTTTCTTTTTTGAAGATTTTGTGGCCTTAGACATTGATGTTCAAATTCCTACTTTAACAAGTTTACTTGAGATCCTTCACGCCCTTTTTGCCAGCCACAGTCTTCTTCGGGCCCTTTCGGGTACGCGCATTTGTACGAGTTCTCTGGCCACGAACAGGCAGACCGCGCCGATGCCGCAAACCTCGATAACAGGCAATATCTTTCAGGCGAGATACACTTTGGGCAGTCTGCCGACGCAACTGACCTTCCACGACATAGTCCTTATCCAAGAGTGCCGCTAAACGGGCCAACTCATCTTCATGGAGTTCACGAGCAATACCAAGTGGCTCAACACCAGCCTTGTGGCAAAGTTCCCTCGCAACACGAGGCCCTACGCCGTAGAGGTACTGCAATGAGTAAACAGTCTTTTTCTCTGAAGGGATATCGACGCCTAAAAGTCGTGGCATAACGAATGGTCCAAAATTAAAATCAGTCTGACGTTTGAAAATGAAAACTTACATTAGTATTTGGGATGATTATAAGAGTTTTCAGCACAACTGTTTCATCGCTAAACAGCAATGAAAGCTACTCCATCCTCACCCCTGCCTTTGCTTGTGCCGTGGGTCAGAGCACACAACGAAGACTACTCCTCGTCGTTTTACAATTTTGCATTTTTCGCACATTTTGCGAATACTTGCGCGAACCTTCATGCTCAAACTCACTGGGGGATCTTTTGACGGGGAGTCAAAAGGGGATCAAAGGAGCCCCAGAGTATAGGATTGAAAGAGGGTAGATCACAAGGGGGTGGCTTTTTCCGGCTTGACAGGGAGATCAAAAGACTCTTCTGGCTCCGGAGCCCCGGTGAGTACACGAATTCCAGATTCCGTGATTGCTAAGGTGTGCTCAAAATGTGCACTTGGCTTGCCATCTATCGTGGACTGAGTCCAGTGATCAGGCATTGGCTTCACCTTCTTTGAGCCCATATTCACCATTGGCTCGACTGCAATGACCAAGCCTGGCTCAAGATCAAAGTCATGATTACGTCGAAATGACGGTGAGCAAAAATTCGGGACCTGCGGGTCTTCATGCATGTTACGACCAATACCGTGCCCGACGAAGTTCTCTACGACTGAAAAACCATGGTCACGGACATATTTTGCCATTTCAGACGCCACATCACTCCAACGACTTCGAGCTGACATCAGTTGAATAGCTAACTGAAGAACACCAGATGTACAGTCAAGGAGTTTCTGAACTTCGGCAGCAATCTCACCAACTGGATACGTCATCGCTGAATCACCACACCAACCGTCAACCTTACATCCCGTATCGATACTCACAATATCACCATCGAGAAGAATTCGATTTCCGGGAATTCCATGAACAACCTCCTCATTTACTGACATGCAACAGACTGCAGGAAAAGGCGTCTTACCAGGTACACCTTTGAAAAGAGGAATGGCCTCTCTCTCAAGAAAGAATTCTTCAACAGCAGCATCAATCTCTGCTGTAGTAATTCCTGGTCGAACCAAAGACTTTGCCAGTTGGTGGGCACCCCAGACAAGCAGTCCAGCACGACGCATAGCAGATATTTCTCTAGCCGAACGCAAATTCACCACAATTGAAACCTTCCCAATGCCTGCAAAACAGTTCTCTAGTATGAAGAGTATAGGGTTCAGATCACTGAATCCCAATCCCGCACAAACCAAAACCCCTTAAAGGAATGCAAAATGCAAATTTTCTTAATTCCTGATCATTTTGTCATTGGCCGAAGAAAAACTGCCTGCACATTGATCTCAAACACACTTTTTCATCGCCTGCTTCGACTCTTACGGTCGAATTTATCCACGGCCAACTTCACTCGCTCAAAAATCTCATCTGCCTGGCCAAGTCCGTCGATACTCGCCAATTTCCCTTGACCAGAGTAAAAGTCAAGCAGGGGAGCCGTCTGTGTTTCAAAGCTCATAATTCTTTTTGTAAACACTTGCGGGTTATCATCATCTCGCTTTCGAGCCATCATTCGACGAATAAGTTCATCTCGAGGAACCACCAACTCTATGACCCCGTCTACACTCATCGCTCGTCGTTCAAGGAGGTCATCAAGCATTTCCGCCTGAGGTAATGTCCTCGGAAATCCATCAAGCAAACAGCCGGGGCGACAATCGGGCGACTCCAGACGCTTCGTAATCATGCTGAGTACAAGAGCATCAGGCACCAACTGACCGTGTTCCATAAAACTCTTTGCCTCGACTCCCTCCGAAGTGCCCTCTTGAATAGCTGCTCGCAACATTTCCCCGGTCGATAGATGAGGAACCTCAAGATATTCAATCAGCCGCTGACACTGCGTGCCTTTGCCTGCCCCGGGAGGTCCGATCAGGATGATCCGCATGAACTAACCGTAGCTCTTATGACAAATAACAGTACATGCAAGATGCATCACCGCTTCAATTACTATTAATGCTGACAATCGAACAGACACTAGTTTTTTTCAAGCAACCCCGTGTAATTTCTCATTACCAAGTGGCTGTCTATTTTTTGCACAAGATCAAACGCCACACTAACAGCAATTAATAAACCCGTTCCTCCATAGAAACTTGCCACTTGAGGAGGTATGCCAAGGGCACCACTTATAATCGTTGGGATCACGGCTACGAGTGACAGAAACGCTGCCCCCACATACGTGATCCTTTCCATAACTTTTTCGAGATAATCCGCCGTACGTTTTCCTGGCCGATACCCAGGAATGAATGAACCAAAATTCTTAAGGTTATCTGCCATCTCTTTTGGATTAAACGTAATTGCTGTCCAAAAATAACAGAAAAAGTAAATCAGCAGCACATACAAAACGTTATACAGAAGAGATTGTCCTCTGGTGAACGAGTCCTGTAGGGCTGCAAGCACAGCATTGCCTGGATATGCACCTGCCAGATACTGAAAAATCATTTGCGGAAACAGCAACAATGAACTCGCAAAAATAATTGGCATGACCCCAGCCTGATTCACCCGAAGAGGAAGATACTGTCGAGTACCTCCATACACCCGCCGCCCTCGGACATGCTTGGCACTTTGAGTTGGGATCCTCCGTTGACCCTGAGTCATAAACACAACCCCTGCCACAACGCTCACAAACAAAGCTGCAAGAACAAGCAAGGTTTCGATCCCCATTTTTCCACCACCGCCACCGAGTTCCCAGCTTGTATCCGATCCTAATTCAATCAGAGCACTCGGCATTCCTGCTAGAATACCAGCCATGATAAGAAGGCTGATGCCGTTACCGATGCCAAATTCATCAATTTGCTCACCCAGCCACATGAGAAAAATTGTTCCGGCTGTCATGGTCAGCACCGCAACCAACTGCCATACAAACGGCAGCCGACCATCAACTAAAAAGTCGGCTTGAATCAAAGACATCTCACCGACTCGCGTCGATGAGAGAAATGCCACATAGGCCCAACTCTGAAGCAAGCAAACGAGAACTGTTGCGTAACGCGTATATTCGTTGATTTTCTTTCGACCGGCCTCACCTTCTTTCTGAAGGCGCTCCAGCGGAGGCCAAACCGTGCCAAGCAACTGAAAGATAATCGATGCCGAAATATATGGCATGATACCGAGGCCAAAGATCGTTGCCTGAGAAAGCTGGCTCGCCGAAAAGACCGCAACCGTTTTCAAAAGGTCTGCAATACCTTCTGACTGCTCTGCAAACGCAGACATTGCAGCTGGATCCACAATGGGCAAGGGGACCTGCCACCCAACCCGATAAATAGCCAATAACCCAAGCGTAAGCAGGATTTTCTGCCGCAGTTCAGGAATAGTAAAAATAATTCGTAACTTCTCAAACACGAAGACGATTCCTTTCGCTAATCGATCGCGAAATCATTCGCTGACGACTCCAGATTACTCCTTTTCAGACGCTTTCGGCGATGCCTGTTTGGAAATCTTTTTTCCATCGCCGCGTTTTACGGGAGCTGGGCCAGAAAGCTCAATCACCGTCCCCCCTGCTTGGGAGATCTTTTTTCGCGCCTGAGCACTAAAGTGGTGCGCAGAAACCTTCAAGGACTTCGAAAGTTCTCCTTCTCCCAGAATTTTTAATTCGTCCCAGATACCCTTGCACACACCATTGGCACGGAGGTTTTCGGGGGTTACCTCATCACCGGAAGAAAATCGTTTTTCAAGGCGAGCAACGTTGATGGTCATCACTTTGCGAGCATAGCGATTATGAAAACCCCGTTTGGGCAACCGGCGAATAATCGGCGATCGTCCACCTTCAAAAATAGATGGAGCAGACCAACCAGCAAGTTGCCCCTGACCTTTATGCCCACGTCCCGAAGTCTTGCCGTGCCCCGAACCAGGCCCACGACCAACGCGCAATCGCTTCTTATTTTTATGGACGCCACGGTTGACATCGTTGAGTTTCATTTTCTTAGCTCCGTTTTTCGAAGGATATATTCAAAACAACCTACGAACCAGCCGACTCTGCTTCGAGCGATATTCCGCGGAGCCGCTCCACGTCTGCCCGAGTCCTTAGTTGCTTGAGTGCTTCCACTGCAGCTTTGACCAAATTGACCGAATTGAATGAACCATGGCACTTCGTGAGGACGTCTTGGATCCCTGCAGATTCACATACAGCACGAACAGCTGCACCAGCAATAATCCCAGTACCCGGGCTCGCTGGCAGAAGCAAAACTTTCGCTGTACCACTCACTCCTTCAACACGATGCGGGATCGTTCCACCAGTCAGCGGAACTTCAACCAGATTCTTCATCCCGTCCTTGATTGCTTTTTCAACCGCAGGAGGAACTTCATTTGCTTTTCCATACCCCACCCCAACCTTGCCACGGCCGTTGCCCACGACAACAAGACCGGCAAAACTGAAACGCCTACCACCCTTCACAACAGTGGCACAGCGGCGGACCTTTACCACCTTTTCTGCAAATTCTCCTCCGGCCCTGGACTCTTTATCTTGTCTTGTTCCGGTCGACACAAATGGCTCCCTTCAAAATCTTGCTTGTTCTGATTAATTCCTAAAAATTGAGTCCTGCTTCTCTGGCTGCATCAGCAAGGGCAGCCACCCGACCGTGATACTGAAAGGCTCCACGATCAAAACACACACTCGAGACACCCGCTGCCTTTGCACGCGCAGCGATCTCCTGTCCAACAGCAACTGCAGCAGTCTGATTGCCTCCAAAGTCCAAGTTTTCACGAAGGCCTTTGTCCATTGTACTGGCAGACACAAGAGTCTTACCTAAGGCATCATCAATAATTTGTGCATAAATGTGCCTGCTCGTGCGAAACACACTCAGGCGAGGACGTTCTGCTGTACCACGTATATTTCGACGCACGCGAAAACGACGACGCTGACGTTGATGACGAAGTGTTCGAGAATGATCCATGATTCAAATATTTCTTGAGTTACTTGGTGACCTAATTTATTTCGTGACAGCTTTACCAGCTTTTCGCCGAACCTGTTCGTTCTCATAGCGAATGCCTTTACCCTTGTAAGGCTCCGGCTTGCGAAGCGCTCGTACCTCCGCTGCAAACTGACCAACCTGCTGTTTATCAATACCCTTAATACTCACGTGAGTCTGATCAGGACAGGTTACTGTGAGGCCATCTGGGATTGGTACATGGAGCTCATTCGCAAACCCAACACGTAATTGCAAAGCATTGTTTTGAATTGCCGCAAGATATCCAACACCCACAATTTCCAATTTTTTCTCATATCCTTTTTCGACACCCTCAACCATATTGGCAATGAGGGCACGAGTCAGACCATGGACAGAACGGGAGATCCGATCATCATTCTCTCGCTTTACTGAAAGCCTATTTTCAGCCTGATCAACTTCGACCATCACGGCCGGATGAAGTTGTTGCTCAAGTTTGCCAAGTGGACCTTCCACCCTCACTGCGCCAGACTCAACGGCTACCTTTACGCCCTTGGGAATCTGCACAGGAGCCTTACCGATACGAGACATTGTTTAATCCTAATCCTTGCTAAATCTTTGCATCTTTTCTCAAGACAACTGCCTACCAGAGTTCACAAAGCACTTCACCACCAAGCTTCTGCTGCCTTGCTTCACGGTCACTCACAACACCGCTTGATGTAGAAAGAATCGAAATCCCTAACCCACCTAAAACAGGACGAAGCCTCGCCGAACGGCTGTAGACCCTACGCCCCGGCGAACTCACCCGCTTTATGTGACGAATCAACCGCTCGCCATTCGGTCCATATTTCAATTCAAGCTGCAGATGAGGCGAGGAACTACCTTCAACTTCCCGCCAATCCCAAATAAATCCTTCTCGCTTTAACACATCAGCAACGCCTCGCTTCACTTTGGAAGCTGGCACATCAACCGTTGGCCGCTCAATGCGAACCGCATTACGAATACGGGTGAGCATGTCGGCAATTGGATCAGTCATCATCAGTGCGGTCCTCTACCAACTAGCCTTACGAACGCCAGGAATACAGCCCAGATCGGCATGTTTCCGGAAACAAATACGACACATTCCAAACTTACGATAAACGGCACGCGGACGGCCACAAAGCATGCAACGCTGTACTTTCCGCGTTGAAAACTTCGGCAGTCGCTTTGCAGCTGCAATCTTTGATTTACTTGCCATATCTAATTCCTGAAAACCTCACCAAACGAGGCAACCAACCCTCATACACGTTCTACGTCGGGAACCGCTACGCCGCGGCACCACCCTCGTCACCATCCTTTTTTATTGGCATACCCATGGCCATCAGAAAGTCTCTAGCGTCGTCATCACTTTTTGCTGTGGTGACAAACGTAATATTCATTCCCTGCGGCCGACTGAATTTGTCTGGATTTATCTCCGGGAAAACCATCTGCTCAGATAAACCCAAACTGTAGTTACCATGACCATCAAATGCTTTTCTTGAAAGACCGCGGAAATCGCGAACACGCGGTAAAGCAAGGGACACAAGACGATCAAAGAACTCGTACATTCTTCTTCCTCGCAGTGTCACCTTACACCCAATCGGCAAGTTTTCTCGGAGCTTGAAACCAGCTACGGCTGCCTTCGAGAGTGTGGCCACGGGCTTTTGCCCCGTCACCTGAGCCATGGCCGACATTGCCTCCTCCAGATATTTCTTCTCCGTCACGGCAACACCAACACCCATATTCACAACAATCTTTTCAAGCCTTGGTACAGCATGCGGATTGATGTCTTTTGACTTCTCGATAAGTGCCGCACGAACATTGTTTTGGTAATGCTCAAACATGCGAGGCGATCCTGCCTCACCAGTAGCATTTTTTTGTTTCACTTTTTTTGCCATCACACGATTCCTGAACTCAAGTCATTTGCCCTAACACGTTTGACTAAATCAAGAAGACTTCGCCTTCTTAATAACACCAAGGTCCGCTCCGCACTTCCGACAAACACGAGAACGACTACCGTCCTCTCCAACTACCACACCCAATCGCGTCGCTTTTCCGCACTCCGTACAAACAAATGCAACATTTGATGCATCCACAGGCATCTCCTTACTCAAGCGACCACCCTGAGGGTTCTTCTGACTCCGCTTGATGTGGCGGTACACCCTGTTGACCCCTTCAACAACAAGTTTTCCCTGAGCAGGCAACACTGCCACGACCTTTGCTCGCGTGCCACGGGAATTACCTGCCAACACTTCGACGAGATCACCAGAACGAATCATCATCACACCACCTCACTCGCCAAACTGACAATCTTCATAAAACTACGCTCACGCAATTCACGAGCAACCGCACCAAAAATCCGAGTACCTCTCGGGTTTTTATCGTTATCAATAATCACACACGCATTACTGTCAAACTTCACATAGCTACCGTCAGTACGACGAGTTGGGCTTTTACACCTCACAATGACGGCTTTGACAACCGCCTTCTTCTTCACGTCGCTGCCAGGAATAACGCTCTTCACACTACAAACAATAATGTCTCCAATGCCGGCCGTGCGTTTCTTACTTCCACCAAGCACCTTGAAGCACATAACTTCCTTCGCACCGGTGTTGTCTGCCACCTGAAGGCGCGTCTGCATCTGAATCATACGCCAGCCTCCTCTCCTTCGGCAGCACCTGAATGTCCAGTCGCTGCTGCTTCTTCAGCACGAGCAGACGACTCACGTTCCTCCGTCGCCCTTGCGCCACTTCGAAGAGAAGCAAGGTCAACAGCCCGACTTTTTTGCACAACTTTCACGAGCTCCCAACGCTTAAGCCGACTTCGTGGCTGACACTCAACGATCTCGACGAGATCTCCTGGCTGAGATTCATTGCTTTCATCATGAACATGACAAACCGTTCGCCGATGGAGAATGCGGCCATATTTTGGGTGCCGTACAATTCGTGGAATCTCCACCCTCCGCGTCTTACTCGATGCGGCACTGGTAACTGTTCCTGTCTCGACTCGTTTCGGCATGACTTTTGATTCCTGAAATTTAATGTTTTTGTTTGATCGTGATGTGTATCGGCACTTATGTGGATGCTGCAGCGGACGACTGAGCTGCCCTTTCAGCAAGAACTGTCTGACAGCGAGCGATCGTACGACGAAGTTTTTTCATGTCGGTTGGCGCGGCCAATTTCTCCGTCTGGGCCTGCATGCGCAGCCGAAATAATGACTCAGCGGCATCTTTGCCCACCAGCTTGATCTGATCGTCACTCATTTCTCGAAGTTCACTTGCCTTCGTCATACCACTTTCTTCCTACTCTTCTAATTACATAACCCGTCGCTTCACAAATCGAACACGCACCGGCATCTTGTGAGCCAACCTCGAAAAACAAAGCCGTGCCGCCTCTTCACTCACTCCACCAATCTCATAAAGAATTGTCCCTGGCTTTATCACCGCAGCCCAAAAGTCTGGCTCGCCCTTCCCCTTTCCCATTCGAGTCTCAAGGGGTATCGACGTCACAGACTTGTGAGGAAACACACGAACATACAGCCGACCTCCTGAACGGAGGTATTGCTGGGCAGCAATACGGCCTGCCTCGATAGTCGCTGCGGGTAACCATCCCGGCTGCTCGGCCTGAAGACCGAAGTCACCGAAGACAACTCGATTGCCCCGCGAGGCATTACCTCTTATACGACCTCTTTGGCTTTTTCGGTGCTTGACCCTCTTGGGCATCAGCGCCATCGCCATCCTCCTCATACATTCCTTGGTTGACCCACACCTGAATACCTATGTTGCCCTGCGCTGTGGGAGCTTCGCAGAAGCCGTAATCGATTTTTGCTCGAAGTGTTGAAAGGGGCATAGAACCGGATATTGCCTTCTCGCAGCGAGACATCTCCGCACCACCAAGCCGACCAGCCAACTGAATCTTGACCCCTTTCGCGCCCGCATCCATGGTCGCCTCAAGCGACCGCTTGAGCGTGCGCCGAAATGCTGCTCGCTTGGAAAGTTGATCAGCAATATCCTCAGCAATAAGCTGCGCCTGTATTTCAGGACGCCCTACTTCTTCAACCTTGAGATTGACCCGCCGACCGAGGAGATCCTGCAATTCCTCTTGCAAGCGATCTACTTCTTGGCCTTTGCGGCCAATGATTACACCGGGCCGAGCAGAGTAAAGGATCACCTTCACTTCATCTCGAGTTCTCTCAATCTCCACCTTCGGAATTGCTGCCGAACGATACTTTGACTTCAGAAATTTCCGCACCTTGAAATCTTCCATCAGAAGATCTCGAAAGTCTTTCTTACTGGCGTACCAACGACTCTTCCACGGCTCAGTAACACCTGTTCGGAAGCCTGTTGGATGAACTTTCTGACCCATTTCTGTTTCCTTCGCTTCAATCTCAGCCTGTTTGATCCACTGTCGCAGTATCAAGAGACACCCTAATGTGAGACATTCGCCTCTTGATTTCAAATGCCGAACCCCGAGACATAGGACGAATTCGCTTGAACATCGGCCCGCCATCTACCCGGGCATCCACGACAACCAAATCGTCAATCCCTGGGGCCTGTTGATGCTCTGCATTTCCAAGCGCACTCTTGATAACTTTTTCCAACATCCTCGCTCCGCGATGCGGCTGAAAGCGAAGGATATCAAGTGCTTCGTCGGCAAACTTGCCACGCACGAGGTCGGCAAGAGCACGCACCTTGCGAGCACTGATTCGGGCATACTTGTGGGTTGCAGTATATGGCATCGTTTGCTCCTACTTGCCTCCACCCTTCCCGCCATGACCACGGAAGGTTCGTGTCGGCGAAAACTCACCAAGTTTATGCCCAACCATATCTTCAGTTACAAAAACCTTGAGATGCTGCCTGCCGTTATGAACCATAAACGTAAGACCAATAAACTCAGGAACGATTGTGCATGATCTCGCCCATGTTTTGATTGGCTCACGCTTCCCGCCTGACAACTGCGCCTCAACCTTGCCAAAGAGACGGGGGTCAACAAACGGTCCTTTTTTTGCGCTACGTCCCATAAAATTCCTACCTTATTTTTAATTGACCGTACCGACGGCTCTTTCGGCGACGAAGGATCGAGGAGCCAGATGGCTTCCGTGGCTTTCTCGTGCCACCCCCCTTCGCACTTCTGCCAGATGGACTCACAGGGTGACGACCACCTTTTGTTCGACCTTCACCACCACCATGGGGATGATCAATCGGGTTCATCGCCGTACCACGAACATGAGGCCGAATGCCCATCCATCGCTTTCGGCCCGCTTTCCCAAGCACAACATTCATATGCTCTGAATTACCAACTGAACCAATCGTTGCCCGGCAAGCTGCTGGCACTCGGCGCATCTCACCACTCGGAAGCGTGAGTTGAGCCCACTGGGCCTCACGAGCCACGAGGACTGCGGAGGAGCCAGCCGAACGACAAAGACGACCCCCTCGCCCAGCCTGCAGTTCTATGTTGTGTATCTGCGTACTCAGTGGAATAGATGACATCGGCAAGCAATTCCCAACCTCAGGCGGCGCAGACGCTCCACTCTGAACCGTCGCCCCCACCTTCAGGCCATCTGGCGATAAAATAAATCGCTTCTCGCCATCAGCATAATGAATAAGGGCAATGCGACACGTGCGATTTGGATCATACTGAATGGAATGCACGGTCCCCGGAACCCCATCCTTATTTCGTCGGAAGTCAATAAGACGATAGTGCTTCATATGACCGCCACCACGATGGCGGGCCGTTATTTTGCCTTGGTTGTTTCTTCCACCAGTCTTTTTTTTCCGAACACGCAGAGACTTCGGCACGGATGCCCCAGGCGTCAGATCAGCAAAATCAGACACACTTGCATTCCTGCGACCAGCGCTTGTCGGTTTGTAAATGCGAATTCCCATAATTGAACGAAATACCTGATGAATGCTTTCTTATTTACCTAAAACAGATTTATCTTTGATTCCGGCTTGAGAGTCACAATTGCCTTCTTCCAAGCTTTCGTACTCGTGCGACGCATCCGACTTTGGCGCGCCTTGCCAACACGGTTTTGGATAGCAACTTTTTCAACATGCACGTCAAATAACTCTTCTACCGCCCGACGGATATCAGCCTTTGTGGCTCCAGCCACAACCTCAAACGAATACGCATTGTGGCGAGTGGCTCGATGCATCCCCTTCTCTGTCACAAGAGGACGAACAATCACTTGATGTGGACTCAAGTGATCCGAAAATGCAGGAGGTGGCGGTATCGGTACACCCATCACTTATGTTCCTTTCCACCACGACTTGCCTTCGTCGACTGCGCTGATGCACGGAAAGCATCGATTGCCGCTGTTGTCATGACAACTGTCCGAGGCCTCAAAATCGACCATGCATTGAGCTCAGACACAGGAGAGACTGACATGCCAGCAATATTACGAGCGCTCTTCCAAAGGACACCGTCATGCTTTTCAGGCGACAAGAGCACCGTTTGATCCCCAAGCCCGAGGGACGTCAGCATCTTTGAAACCGTTGCCGTCTTTGGGACATCAAGAGACACTCCATCGATCAGCTTCACTTCGTCATCTGCCAATCTTGAAGCTAATGCCATCCGCGTCGCTGAACGCAACGCTTTTTTGGGCATCCGCCAGCCGAAATCACGGGGTCGCTTTGCAAAAATATGGCCACCACCCCGCCGCGTACCACTTCGACGACCACCTGCACGAGCATTCCCGGTGCCTTTTTGCCTAAACAACTTCTTTGTCGAACCAGCCACCTCAGCTCGAGTCTTAGTCTTTTGCGTACCCTGCCTTGCATTTGCCTGATACATCACCACCGCATCGTGCAAAAGCTGCTTATTGATTTCAGGGGCCAATTCCGCAGGATCTATTTCATAGGATCCAACCTGCTTGCCATTCATGTCATAGTCAGCGAGATTCATTTCGCACCCGCCTTCTCTTTGCCAGCCGCAGCCTTCGGCCCAACCTGCTTAAGCTTATTTGTTTGCTGAACAACTACATAACTCCCACGAGGCCCTGGTATTGCCCCCCTCACCAACAAAAGATTGTTGTCCTTATCCAGCTGAACAACCTTGAGATTTCGCATTGTCGATCGCTCATGACCATATCGTCCAGCCATTCGCTTACCACGAAACGTCCGAGAAGGAGATGTATTTTGACCAGTACCACCCTGATGGCGATGCACTTTCTTCACGCCGTGACTGGCTCGCTGCCCCTTGAAGCCATGGCGCTTCATCACACCGGCCGTCCCTCGGCCCTTCGTAGTGCCAACAACATCCACAAACTCAATGTCATCAAAAACACCTAGATCAAGAACTTGACCAACCTCAACGCCGTCAAACTCACCACGCAATTCACGAACGAGGCGTTGAGGCTCACAATCAGCCTTCTTTGACGGATCAACACCTGCCTCTGCGCGGGCCTTGGAACGGCGCCCATCAAGGCTTGCTACCTGACCTCGAACTGAACGACTTGCTAATCGCCGAGGCTTGTCGCGAAAACCGATTTGAATAGCGGCATACCCATCTCGATCTAATGTCCTGACAAGCAGAATCGGACACGGACCAGCCTCGATCACAGTCACAGGAACCACTGTACCGTCCGCATCAAACATTTGAGTCATCCCAACCTTTCGGCCAAGGAGACCATGCCGTCCTACCTTTTGAGCAACATCTGCGACGGCATTTTTTGATTTAGCCATGTTAATCCCGCCGGCAAAACAAGCCCACCAACCAAAAAGAGGATGGGGCACTCAATTTTGCAACCACGCTCGAAGCCGTCTGAAAGCAGGAGCACCCAGTACCTTTCCCCACCCTAAGGGTGAAGTTCCGGGCCTTACCCACCACGTCTTGCAAGCATGTTTCTTTGTGCGCTCCTTTTTATCTCTAACAGTGAAAGGTTGTGGTTGGCCACGCAGTCCGCTACCGCGATGAAGCCTTTATCTTAATGTCGACTCCAGCAGGAAGACTCAGTTTGTTGAGAGCCTCGATTGTTTTCGCCGTCGCCTGAATAATGTCTATCACCCGCTTATGGGTTCGAATCTCATATTGTTGCCGGGCCTTTTTATCAACATGAGGTCCAGAAAGTACCGTGTATCGTTCGATTCTCGTGGGAAGGGGAATAGGGCCATGGACTTCAGAATTCGTTCGCTTCGCTGTATCGACGATATCTGCTGCGCTCTGATCGAGAACAGCATGATCGTATGCCTCCATACGAATGCGAATAATCTCCTGAGTAGCGGTAGCCACAATTCACTCCAAACACAAAAGCATCACAACAGCCAGAAAACAAGCTGGACTCTCAATCATTCGCAGAATGATAGCCCATATTGACTGGATCACTCGGAAGAAAGAACGAGTCAGGTGACAAACTTGACACCATTCTTTTTTGCCACGCCGTCCTCAGTTGATTTGAAACTGAGCCAAGCGTTGCGCGATTGAGCCCCGAAATCTAAGAATCTCCCACCAGGATGTCAACATGCTGGCTTTTCGTAGGCAAACGGGAGCCGAAGCCCTAGGAGGCCGATGCACACATCTTCCTACAACCGCTTTAGCCGGATATTTCTAAATTCTGCCCACATTGGCTTGCCGCCATGGAGTTGAAGGGCCAAAACACCCTTTCTCAACAACACTTCAGGATCATTTTCCGTAAAGTCAAGAATGAGTCTTCCATTCAACCAATGTCGAATATGGTTTCCTTCTGCGCGGATCACCACGTCGTTCCAGTCATCTATTTTCATCAGTGAGGTGAATGCTTCCTGATCAATCAAAGTGCCAGTGACTTTTTTACCATCTTTTTCCCAAGTGGCTCGCTCCCCTACGAGGCATATCCTTTTTCGTTTTCCACCCTCATCGTAAATAAACCCAGAAACACTCGGAAGTTGATTTTCATTTCGTATTTCATGCTGATAGCCACGAACAACCCAATTATTTCGAGCTGACTTATCTTTAATGTGCTTTGATCGATATTGGATACCAGAGTTATTGGTCGCGCTACAACGAAACGAAAGTCGTAATTCAAAATCCTCCAGATCAGGTCCTTGCCAAATCAAGAAGGTGTTGCCTTTCGTACTTTTGTCAGACGTCGTTTCACCATGCACAACTCCTTCATGAACACTCCACAGGCGTGGATCACCACTCCACCCTTCCAGATCCTTCCCATTGAACAGCAGATCCATTTCAGAAGGCTCGGCATGAACAGAAGAAACCTGCTCATTGGCTATGACATCAGAACAAACTAATCTAGAGCCAATGTAAAACGAAAATGCAATTGCTGTGAACAACGTCTTCATTCGAGACACCTCATGATGGTTCGTAGAGCACCGAAGATACGCTTACTGCTATACAGATTCGGCCTGCAGAATCAAGCCCAAACGAACTATTTCAGTTATTAAGCAGATTATTTTTTGAGTTCATCCAAAACTTTTTGAACAAGCCGACGCCCCATCCCGTAACACGATATAGAAAGGTTAGTGCAATGCTAATCGTCCACGAAAGCCCGTCGCAATGTCGGGCGAAACTTCCTGCCTCACCAAATCCTTGCAAACGTCGACTACTTATGTAGCAATAAATAAGTCAGGGGCACGACGGTAGTAGGGATTACGCTGGCTGTTTCGTCATACGGCGGACCAAGTGGCACCACACCACAAACGGGAGGCTACCATGAATTCTCGTGCTTTTTATGACAACGTTAGTGATTGGGTCGGCAGAACACTCACGGGGAGATTCACAAGACAGCGACGACGAGCGTTCGAACGTCAGCGTCGTCGACTCAACAAGCATAGTCACTCCCTTTCAACAGAAACTCTTGAGAAACGAACTGTTTTAGCAGCCGTGATTCCAGGTTATGAAGTCATCAATGACTGGGGCAGCGGATTCCAAGGAGCTGTTACCCTCAATAACCAAGATACCCAGTCATACTCTGACTGGACCGTGTCTTTTGACTATGGCGCACAAATTTCATCCATCTGGGATGCAAAGATTATTGGACAGGATGGCACCCGCTACACAGTCAGCAACGCCGGATACAACTCTGAACTTGATTCCGGCCGCTCTTTGACATTTGGTTTTATTGGCGCTCCAACTGAAAATGGTGGGGCTGACAATGCTCCATATTCCTACTCCATCAATGGAGACTCATTCGATGGAGAGCCTCTTGTTCCCATTGAACAAGAGGACTCTCCTTCACCCGGGCCGCAACCTGCACCAAATCCTGAAACAAGTGATCCAGCTATTTCATTTTCAGTAACATCCGACTGGGGGAGTGGGTTCACTGGTGATGTCACACTTGCAAATCGCAATTTATCGAGCGATGCACGGAATGGAGGCGACAGTAAAAGCACAGGCTGGGCTGTGA
>JBDOMS010000664.1:0-4175 GCA_039831735.1 Pirellulales bacterium | reverse complement strand
CACACGTTTCACGCCGGATGGTTCGCTTCTCTCATTGACCTGTGCTGATCCGGGGGCATCCATTGGGTATCGAATCAGTCGATCCAAGTCGTTTCGAGGACCATGGAGTGTGTACACGAAGCCAGTGGAAGTACCAAATGGTCAATGGTATTTCGAAGTACAGACCCATCGCATTGGCCATAGCCCCTCAAAGATCGCCGGTGCAATTGGGAAAAAGGCTAAGGGCTCCTAGGTCTTCTTCTGCCATCAACCTGCTCGATGTCGTAGGCGATCAACCAAAACGGCTGCGAGAATGACAAGTCCAAGCGCTACTTTCTGAGTGTAACTTTCAATATTTAATAGGTTCATACCATTTTGTATGACCGCAATAATAAAAGCCCCAATGAGTGTGCCAAATATTTTCCCTTCACCACCGGAGAGAGCAGTCCCACCAACAACGACAGCAGCAATGACATACAGTTCATACATCGCTCCATATGTTGGGGAACCACTTTTGAGCTGGGAAGCCATGATGACACCCCCAAGCCCCGCCAAGGCTCCACACACAATGTACGCAAAAATGAGGACTCGCCGAACAGGAACGCCAGAAAGTCTTGCGGCTTCGCTGTTGCCACCAACCGCGTAGAGATATCGGCCAAGGGTTGTTCGTGCCATCAGGATATGTGAAACGATATACAGTATGATCATAAGTGTGACGGCATGTGGGACACCAAAAAACCCCGTTTCACGGCCAAGCCATACGAAGGAATCAGGAATTTGGTATATCGACTGTCCTTGTGCGATAAGGTAAGCCATGCCGCTTCCAACGAGCATCATCGCCAATGTCACAATGAATGCTGGAATCTGGAACCATGTCACTAATACACCCGAGATTCCGCCTAAGCATCCGCATACTGTAATGGCTGCCAATGATGCCAACGCCATGCCGCTTGCACTTGCTTCAACACCACCGCACCAGTCTCGGATCAACCACGCAGCAATCACTGCAGCTAAAGCAGCAAAGCTTCCGACTGAGAGGTCGATCCCACCTGAAATAATTACCATGGTCATCCCAATGGCCATGATTGCGATAACTGTAATTTGATTCGTGATATTGAGCAGATTGTCTGCCTTAAGAAAGGTGGGCCAGAGTACAGACTCTGGAATGATAATATGAGGTTGGCCAAGAGATGGAAATATTTGCGCAAGCTCAGTCAAAATAAGCCAGCTGCCTGTTTGTTGCGTTGCGGCTACTGCATCCAAACGCTGCCCTTGTTGGTCGATACGCTTTAGAGATGAGCGAACGTCTTGTGGTTCACCACGAACAATGTCAATGACTTCAATATCAGCTGATCGGAGTTCCTGTTTGAGTCGATCAGAAAAAACTCTATCGGTGGCAGTAGGGCGCACTGCTATTAATACGCGAGGTGGACTATCACCTTCTCGCGGTATAGAAGACACCATTCTCCTCACCGTCGTGCGATTGATAGCAGGTTGCTCAACAAGTGTCAGGGCGCTAAAGACCATGCCAAGAAGTAGCAACACCAACACCATGCCGTAGTCATTGAAGAGTCGTCTGCATTGTCGATTCATAAAAAACCCCACAGGGATACATGCCCCTCATGCTATTGCTAGTTGCATGACTTCTTCTTGAGTTGTTGGAGGGTGATTATTGATTTCACCAGTGATCGTACCGTTATGCATGACAAGAATGCGGTCAGCCATCCCAATGACTTCTGGGAGGTCCGAGCTTACCATCACAATAGCTTTCCCTTGCGCAGCTAATGCATTTATTTGCAGATAGATTTCATGCCGCGCCCCCACATCGATGCCGCGAGTGGGCTCATCAAAGAGCAGAATCTCACAGTTGCGCTTAAGCCACTTGGCAAGAACAACTTTTTGCTGATTACCTCCAGAAAGGTCAGTCGCACGGGTGTTCTGGTCGGGAAGTTTTATATTGAGTCGATTGACATATTCTTGAAATGTATTTTGTATCGTCGTGTTGTTGACAAAATTGAGACGACTGAATTGCCAGAGGTTTGGCAGAGCAAAATTGTCTGACGCGGACTGATTAAGAATAAGCCCCTGCATCTTTCTGTCTTCAGTCAGAAGACAGATTCCTGCAGCGATTGCATCTCGTGGTGATCGAATCGTCAGTTCTTTACCATCGAGTTTGATCACGCCCTTTTTTTTCTGATCAGCACCAACGATCATCCTCAGAACCTCGGTCCGTCCCGAGCCGACAAGGCCGGCGAGTGCAAGAATTTCTCCAGCATGTACCGAAAATGATACGTTATCGACAGCGTGACTGTTGCCAAGTTGTGAAATTTCGAGTCGGATGTTCCCTTTCGTGTGTGTTCTTTGAGGGTATTCTTCAGCAAGCTTTCGTCCAACCATTTTTGAAATGAGGTCGGTCCGACTGAGGTTCTCACATTGTTGAGATGCGACTACATGTCCGTCACGAAGCACCATGACACGATCTGCAAGAGTGAAAATTTCTTCAAGTCTATGGCTGACATAAATAATGGAGATATTTCGAGCTTGGAGTTCACGAATGATAGCAAACAGGTGTTGCACTTCGCGATCAGTCAAGGACGCAGTGGGCTCATCCATTACGATTACTTGGGCATCAAAAGCAAGTGCACGTGCAATTTCAACAAGTTGTTGTTGAGCGGTCGTCAGATCCTTGCATGGTAGATCGAGATCAAGTGTTACTCCAAGTTTTTCAAGGATTTCGATCGCACGTTTTTTTTCAGTTGGGTGCCTAATAAAGCCACGCGAGGCTATATCTTGGCCTAGAAAAATGTTTTCGACGGCGTTGAGACTTGGGATGAGATTAAATTCTTGATGAATGACAGCAATGCCTGCCTGACGTGAGTCATGCGGATTTTGAAATGTGACGTTGGAATGGTTTCCAACAGCAATGGTTCCACTATCTGGGTGAAATGATCCACCAAGTATTTTTATAAGTGTGCTTTTACCAGCACCATTTTCACCGAGTACTGCGAGTACTTCGCCACGAAAGAGATGTAGGTCAACTCCTTGTAAAGCTAAAACACCCGGAAAGGCTTTCACAATGTCTCGCATCCTGAGGAATGGTGACTGATCAGTTGATGCGTTCAACGCGTTGTTCCCCCGTCGAGAGTTAGATCACGTTCTGCATCAGCTTTTCGATAAAGTGTTGTTGGAATAAGTGTCTTCTTAGGGAGTAATTCACCACGTGAGTAGCGGACGATGGCCTTTACAATCTCTTGGCCCATGCGATCAGGGAATTGAATTGGATCCGCGTAGATCTTGCCATCAAGAATGGCCTGTTTTCCTTCTGGCTGTCCGTCAAAGCCGATAATCCCAATTTGGTCGGTCTTCGCTGATTTTTCTATGGCCGCTCGTGCCCCAAGGGCGGCAGGGTCATTGATCGCGAAGACACCTCTGAGGTCAGGAAAAGCCTGTATCGCATCTTCCATGGCCTTGGCACCACCATCTTTGGCTGCACCACTTTCCAACTCGGTGACAATCTCGATTCTGGAGCCGCCTGAGTTGTTATGGGTTGCGATCACTTCACGAAAGCCCTGTACACGAAGTTGACATGACTCAGCCTGCTTGAAGTGAAGCACAGCAACGTTTCCACCATCAGGTCCAAGCATTTCAATCATTGCTCGACCTGCCTCTCGACCTCCTCCGAGGTTATCTGTTGCTACTTGAGTTGCAATGATAACGCCAGGTTCATCACATGGAATATCAACTGTGAAGACAGGCACCCCTGATTCGTTTGCCTCACGAATAACTGGCACAATTGACTTTGAGTCACATGGTGAAAGAACAATGGCCGCAACTTTGTTCACCAAGAAGTCTTTTACCTGATTGCCTTGTTTTGCAGCATCCTTATCAGCACTGACAAGGAGCGTCTGGTATCCGTGCTGTAATCCTTCTTCAACGATTGTGTCACCAATTACTTTGAAGAAAGGGTTTTCAAGAGTAAGCAGGGAGACACCAATTATACCACGAGGTGCATTTGCGTGAGATGAAGTCGTCTGCGTTGAACAACCGCCAACGCAAGCAAGGAGAAGAAAATATGCATACAGCGAGGAGTAATGTCGATTCATGATGTATGCTCTTTTTGCACGATACGCTAGTTGAAGCCTTTTTGTATAGCTCATGCCTACTGAGACGTTATCTCATTGTGGCCACAAAGAATC
>JBDOMS010000435.1:0-4176 GCA_039831735.1 Pirellulales bacterium | reverse complement strand
CAGCTACCCGCCAGGCAAATTGCTTGACAGTCATTGGGGCCTTTTTTGAATGATTTTGATTTAACGGTTCCATAACACTTCTTTCACTTCAGTTTTCAGACATGGACAGCAGCGCCACCATCGACAGTAAGAACCTCACCCTGCACCATATCTGCCATCGGGCTTGCTAAAAAAGCAACTGCGTCAGCCACATCATCAGCAGTGAGATTGCGACCTCCGGTCATTGTTTTTGCTTGTCGCTCAGCAAACATCCGTTCAGCATCGGGAAACCGCTTGGTGGAATCTGTCTCAACCAGACCGCTCTTTACTACATTTACATTGACGCCTCGATCACCGATCTCCAAGGCAAGGTGTCTGGCTATGCTTTCCACAGCTGCTTTACTTGTGCCGACAAGGCCATAACTAGGAAGCGCAATCTGAGAGCCATGGCTCGATAGAGCAATGACTTTTGCTCGATCCTCGGATCGCTCAAGAAGTGGCATTGCCGCTTTCACGAGGTGAACGATTGCCATGACATTAAGATTCATCGTTGCTTCAAAGTGACGTGAGTTTGACTCCAAAAGGGGTCTAAACCCTCCGCTTGCCGCATTACTTACGATGACATCAAGCCGCCCAACCTCTTCACGAATAAAGTCAAGCATTGACTGAATGTCTTCTTCTTCCGATACATCGGCTTTCACAATCCACGCCCTTCTCCCACGAGCACAGATTTCCAAGGCGGTATCCTCTGCTGCGGATCGTGACGTGACATAATTTGTCACAACATCAGCGCCCGCCTCAGCAAGCCGTATCGCACAGGCACGACCGATTCCTCGTGAACTTCCCGTAACAAGGGCAACACGCCCCTCAAGATTCAACATATTTCGCTCCATTTCATGACCGAGCCACGGCTATTCGCGTGTGTCACTGAGACCGCCCCAGTTTGCTCAGCCGCGTACCGCTGAAAGTGAAAAATTCTTTCTTCTCTAGCTGAAATCAGGCCACCTTTAGGATGTGACACTGACTGCAATCCAGCCTGAACACCCTCTAAGACTTGATTGTCCTCTTCAAGGGCCTTAAGAAAAAAACGTTGCCCCCATTTCTTAAGTAATTGAGAGGTTGCCCAAGCAACTGGATTTTTTTTCTCACCACGGAGAAAAAAGAACTGCCAGTAATTCATTGATTTGTTTGGCGTGATCGGCAGTATTGTCTGCACCCAATTGAATAATCCCATTCGAGCAATAACACAATTCGGATAGATGATAATGTGCCGATACTCGGGATGTGGATTCACATTTAAAAGTTGACTTATCGTGGAAACACCCCCTCGAAGATGACTATGCTCCGATTGATTACGTTCGGTATATCCAGACCAGGTATCATGGAGATCGTGAAAACAAACATCGGCGGGCGGAAACGCCCGAAATGTATTCTTGTGCACTTCTTCAAGATGGTAACTCTCAAGGATATTCTCAACGAGCCCCTTCCAATTTGCTTTTACTATCTGAGGAGCTACCAGAAACCGTTGCCATTGGCTACCGAATAGATCCTTGATGTAGTCGTAATGTGATCCGAGAAATGAACGCAAAGATTGGCCGGCATTGCTTAATGAGACAAAAACAAGGCTTCCCACGGTTTGCACACGTCCAGAAAAACTCAGCCGCTCACACCTCCCCTGTGAAGACGTTCCCGCTATCTGAATACGGTTATGAGCACAATCAATCTCATACCTTGTTCCAAACAGATCAAACCGATATACCCCGTCTCCCTGCAACAAGTCATCTGTATTTCCTACACAGTGCCATGCAGGCAGCATGAGTTTCTGTACTTCACATTTAAGTAAGCCTGGATCACAGTAATTCGAGGGAGCCAGTACATGTGGCAAGTGAGTATCACTCTGGAACATGACACCCTCCTTCACACAATGCCACTGGCGGTTCACAGTCAGATCTATCCAAGATTGATGAATTTGCTCCATGTTCTTGGACAAACTGCTGAAAATGAAAAATACGCTCCTCTCGAGCTGAAATCAGACCACCACTTGGCTGCTCTTTTGCCGCCATGCCTGCCTGAACCCCAGGCATGACAACACCATCTTCACGCATGGCCTCTTTGAAAAATGTTCTGCCATGCCTTCTTATCACAGTCGCTGCAAACCTTGCCCATGGCGTTTTTGAGTGTCCTCGCAAATAAAATATCTGCCAGTAGCTCACAGACTTACCCGGCGCAACGGGAAGTATTGTCTGCGCCCAATTAAATAACGTCATTCGTGATGCCGCAAAATTTGGGTAACAAAATACATGGTGGTACTCAGGATTTGCTCTGACGTTCAATAGCCTTGCAAAAAAATCTGCCTGCTGTCGTACGCGTCTATTTTCTTCCAGCGGCACTTCCGTATATGTCGTCACGCGATCAGCAAGCGAATGATGACAGGATTCAGCAGGTGCGAATTTCTTGAATGTATTCTTATGGACCTCTTCAAGGTGATAGCCTTCTAGGACGTTCTCTGCGAGTACCTTCCAGTTGGCATTAACTTCTTGGGCCACAGTTAGCAACGGGGCCCAGCGATCTGAAAAAAGATCCTCAAGGTAGGACCGCTGTCCGCCAAGTTGCTCATCTAAAGACCCTGGATCTGCAGACAGCGATACAAATACAAGCTGGCCAACTGTCTTAACTCGATACTGACGAAGGCCAAGAACGCCAGGTGCAAGTGGCCGAAAGCTTCGGGCATCTGGTATCCGCTTTGTATCACCTTCCCGATCATATTCCCAGCCGTGATACTGGCACTTCAACAGTGGCATCGTGCCTTCTGACTTGCCCGTGAGCAGGCAATGCCGATGCGAACAAACGTTGAGATAACATCTGATCTCACCCTCAGTTCTCCATAGAATAAGCGGATGCCCGAGAAGGGAAACTGTTTTGAATGCACCTTCTTTGTTCAGGTCGTGTGTCTGAGCAACACAATGCCATGCATCTCGAAAAAGAGATGTGCCCTCACGTCTAAACTGGTCGTGTGACGTATATGCCTCTGCCGGAAGCAACTGAGGCAAATGGGTGTCAGATGTAAACGTCATGACGCGACAACCCCCTTACCCTCAAGCACAAGTGCTTCAAAACCCTCTGCGGACAAAATGACTTCTCTCTGGGAATTCATTAAAGTAAAGTCGAAAGTCGCCTTATCACCAACACGACCAGTTCTGACAATTCGCTGCACGCATACCTCTCCAGGTAGTGGCTGTTTCAAGAAGCGAAGGCGTCGAATGCCGTTTGGAATGGCAACAACGTTCTGCTCATCAATCCACTCAAGTAGGCCACAACCGAAGAAGCAGGCATCTAATACCGCAGGGGAAAGAACCCACCCTTGGTTATTTCGCTCACCAGCAACTTCTGAAATCTGACCAGTCACAATACGCATCCAGCCAATACCATCAATTTTTCTGGCTCCAGTTAATCGACGGAATAATGAACCGTGATAGATCACTTCTTCACGTTCTGCTGGATACTCAATATCACTCCAACGAGTCGGCTGATCTTCGTCACATACCAGACTGCTATCAATTTGTTGATCGTTACTACAAATAACCTGGCCCTTGACATGCAGTCGATCCCGTTGAAGAACAACTCCTTGCCGATTCTGAAAATCACTGAATACTTTCGCATTCAGTTCACCAGCACGCTGCGTTACCGATACACGAACGGGCTGCAGCTGGTCATGCACAAACTTCAGGCCTGAGACGATTTCGACATTATCGAAGCCATAGAAGCGTCCCGATCCTTCACATAGACAGGCGGCCTCAGCAAGCATCTCAAGTGAAATCACAAAGGGGAGCAGTGGACGACCACGGAAACGGTGACCAACCAGAAATGGTTCTTTTGTCGGATCGAAAATCGCATGGACATTTGCTTGCTGTCCAGTCACAAGATGATCAACAGAGTCAATAAGTGGATAGACTTCGGCAGGAGGTTGTGAGCGACCGGCATTTGCAGATTGACTTATTGATACAGATGCAGCAACCGATTCGGCATCACTTACTCGTGAAAAGAGTGAGTCAAGCCATCTCTGATAACTACCATCGGTGAATACAACCTGTGAATCAGGAAGACCTGCCACCAATTCTTGCTCAAGATGACGCAGGCCTTGTTCGACTGACATCAGTGGCAATTTCATAATCTGGCGAGATGCGAAACTGGATGCTC
>JBDOMS010000564.1:0-4197 GCA_039831735.1 Pirellulales bacterium | reverse complement strand
CTACTATCGCCGAGGCTGCCGGAGCAAAGACTCCTCAGGACTGCGACGGCATAAGCCTGATCCCCGAACTCCTTGGTGCAAAAAATGCGGGCAGAAAGCAGGAACAGCATGAGTACCTTTACTGGGAAATCAATGGTTGGACTGCTATTCGGCAAGGTGATTGGCGAGCTGTTCTTCCGAAAAAGAGTGACTCTTGGGAACTGTATGACCTTGCAAAAGATCCGAGTGAATCTCACGATTTAGCTGCGGCCAGCGCTGATCGCTTAGAAAAACTGGTTGCGCTTGCGATATCAGCACATACTCCTGTCCAACCAGGGACTTTCCGGCGAACAGATCGCCATGAACGTGATCGACGTGCAAAGTTCGGAAAGCATGATGAACCCAATGCAAACAGCAGGAAAAAGAAAAGCTGAGATCAAAACTGTATGACTGATGTTTTGAAATTTTTGAGCATGAATATGCTACAAACCTAAGATGAAAAGACGTGTGTAGATCCTTTTCAACAATTTTTTCTGATAGGACTATTGTACAAAAAAGTAACAACAGATTACTCATCATCCTCAAGTGAATTCATTGCTTTATATGAGACTTATAAACATAAAGAAAACCATCTGCATTCAACTTCTACTTACTCTCGTCATGATAAGTCATGCGATTGCAGACGAACGACAAAATGTCATCTTTCTTATGACTGATGATCAGAATCTCAGATCACTTGGCTGCTATGCTGCCCCTGGAGTCAAGACACCCAATATTGATGCACTCGCAGCCGACGGCGTGGTCTTCGACCGACACTACGATACCACTGCCATTTGTATGGCTTGTCGAGCAACTGTCATGACTGGACTGCCAGAGTATCGTCACGGGGTTAACTTTGGCTCGGGTGACCATGGTGATGGAAAAATGATGAAAAACCATTGGTCCAAAAGTTATCCCATGATGCTTCGAAATGCAGGGTATCAGACGGCTTTTGCAGGGAAGTTTGGCTTTACTGTTGAAGATGACTCGCCAAGGGGACGGTATCCAGATAAAGATTTTAATGTTTGGGGGGGTGGCCCGGGGCAAACCTTCTTTGCCACAGCTAAAAACAAGTCGATGCAGAAATACGCAAAGGAATTTCCGCACTCAACAAGATCATATGGTGCATTCGGACGTGACTTCATAAAGCAATCTGTTTCCGCTGGGAAGGAGTTTTGTCTTTCAATCAGTTTCAAGGCACCTCATCGACCTGTCCAACCTGATCCAACGTATGACCACGTCTATGCAAATGCAACGTTTCCTAAGCCACCCAATTTCGGCCGAAACCATGGCACACACTTTTCACCTCAATCAAAGCAAGGTCGACAGTATGAACGCTTTTATGAATGGCATTATAATGATCAATATGATGAGGTGATGGCGGACTACTATCAACTAATTTACGCAGTTGATGTGGCGGTTGGAATGATTCGTGATGCTCTCAAAGAAGTCGAAGCAGAAGACAACACTCTTATCATTTTTACCTCCGACAATGGTTATCTCTGTGGAGCTCATGGCTATGGCTCTAAAGTTTTGCCATATGAAGAAAGTTCCCGCGTCCCTCTGATTATCTTTGATCCAACCCGTAAAAAGAAATCCAATCGTTCTCATGCTCTGACATCAAACCTTGATCTTGCTGCGACAATTCTTCATGCGACACTTGGCATCACTTCACATGGAGCAGGCCAAAGCCTGCTCCATGAATACTCCGGCAAACGTACTGTGGGTGATCGCCTTGTGCCCCTCATCAATGTATGGGGTCCAGAGCAAGTCTACAGCCTTGGTTTTGTCAAAGGTGACTGGAAGTATATCTACTGGCCATATTCTGATGATACGATGCAGGTCTCTACAGAACTTTATAACCTACGTGACGATCCACTTGAGATGACCAATCGGATCGATGATCCAAAGGCTGCTGATATCCGTGCACAGCTTGAAGTTGAGTATGATCAGCTTGTATCTACGTGGGAAGAACAGGCAATCGATCGAATTCACTACAAGAGCCTTCCAAACTTCTTGAGGCGAAAGCTCTGACTCAGTCGATGATACATCACTTCTCTTCGTGCGCTTTGGTGAGAGACTGACAATCATGGCCCTTGGGATGTCCGTGGGGATCTGTTCCCATCTTTCAGTTCTCCAAGGCGACGAGCTAAAAATTCCTGTGCAATTTTTTCTGCCTTCTTGTGATTCTTTTCACCACTGTCCCAAAACTCCTGAATAACCTTTTCGCACTCTGGATAATGGTGACCATCATCACCAACTTTAGTTCTTAACGCGGCAAGCTGCTCCTTCAATTGCTTTTCTAGGGAGACACATGCCGGATTACCGATCAAGTTTCTTGTTTCGTGAGGATCATTCACGAGATCGTACAATTCCCATCCCGGCGGTGTCCGATATCCACCGTCATAATTACAGCCGTAGAAGAATATAAGCTTATGTGATTTTGTTCGGAGGCCAACATGAGCAGGATTATCGTGATGGGCCATGTGCATCCAATAACGATAATATGCTGCTTTCTTCCAACGCTTCGGTTCAACACCAGATTCTAGAATTGAACGACATGATTTTCCCTGAACCGTATCTGGAATCTGTGCACCAGCAAAATCAAGCATTGTTGGTGCAAAATCGACATTTTCAATAATGGCATCTGAACGCAACCCTGCTTGTATGGATTTTGGATACCGTACAAGAAATGGCATTCGTTGAGATTCTTCATACATCCATCGCTTATCTTGATAATCATGCTCCCCAAGCATAAATCCTTGATCAGCCGTATAAATGATCACGGTGTTATCAAGCAATTTTTCTTTCTCAAGATATGCGAAAAGTCGACCAAGGTTATCATCGATTCCTTTCACACAGCGGAGAAACTTTTTCAGATACGCGTTGTAAGCCAAACGCGTATTCTCCTCATCACTGAAATTCTCTGGGTCGAAATCCTTCGGGAATTCTGCTGGATAGCGTGATGGGAGATCACGCAAATAAGAACGACGCGGGTTTCGGCTTCCTATCGATGTACCAATATGTGGCACTAATTCATCATGACCACCTCGAGTGGCAATTGAACCGAATGCCTTATCTCGATGCCACAAGGTATCTGGCTCAGGAATTGTAACATCAGCAAGGTACGACTCGTATCGAGCAGCATTATCAAAATAGTCATGAGGTGCCTTGTAATGATGCATGAGAAAAAATGGCTTGTTTGGATCACGCTTTTCCTTGAGCCACTCAAGCGAAATATCTGTAATTGCATCTGTTACATGCATACCAGGTCGGCTGATCGTATTTTTTCCCCAAGGCTTCTCACCTCGGATCCGAAACTCTGGATCATGATATTTTCCTTGCCCCGGAAGGACGCAGTAGTAGTCGAATGCTCGCGGCTCTTCCTTCAGGTGCCACTTTCCGACCATGGCTGTTTGATACCCTGCCCGACCCATCTCCCGTGCCAGCATTTGATTTTCAGGCTTAACGCGTCCTGATAAATCAAAAGCACCGTTCACATGATTGTATTGTCCTGTAAGAACACACGCTCTCGATGGTGAGCAGATTGAATTCGTACAAAATACATTCTTAAAAAGTGCTCCCTCGTTGGCCAATCGATCAATATTCGGTGTTGGAGCAATTGTGGAAAGCCGTCCTCCATATGCCGAGATTGCATGTGCTGCGTGGTCATCGGACATGATGTAAATAATATTTGGTGGCTGACCCTGAGCTGTCACCCCAAGACTGGCTAGCAAGAAAAGACAGTACAGGGGACAATGAATGTGATAGAGAAATGACTTTCTGAACAACATGGCATCTCCAAATAAGAACACGAATATTTTTGGCCTGAATCATGAAATCTGATGAGATATTTTTACATTCATACTTTATACCACGAGGATCAATGTGTATCGCTCCGCATCACTCATTGGTTACTCAAATCGATAATGGCAGCCACTGGAATATGATCGGATAGCATTTCAGTCATGTCATCACGAAGAATTTTTGCAGAGATGACACTCTTTTTCAGATTTGGTGACACAAAAATATAATCAAGCCTTCGATCTGGCCCATGGTCTTCATCACTAACAAGATTTGTTGGGAATGTTCCGACAAATAAATCTTTAGCAGTTCGTTGCTTTATAACAACATCAATGAAGCCCTGATGCACGATTGCTTCAATACCACCGTAATCGA
>JBDOMS010000074.1:0-18877 GCA_039831735.1 Pirellulales bacterium | reverse complement strand
AGCTTCCAACAGCCTCACGATCAGGAATATCGACAAGTTGAACACAATCCAGAGGCAAGCCACTCTGTTCAATGGCACTGCGGATGCTCTCTACAATACGCGCACTTGAGTGGGCTGCTTCTTTTCCCCCACGAAGAATGATTGCATTGCCGGATGCAAGAGCGACAGCCGCGGCATCGGCTGTCACGTTAGGACGAGACTCATAGATAAAAAAAACAACACCAAGGGGAACACGAATTTTTTTGACGAGGAGACCATTTGGACGAGAGGACGCTTCCATTACGTCACCAACAGGGTCTGGTAAAGCAGCGACCGCCTCCACTCCTGAGGCTATTCCTTCAATTCGTGAGTTGTCCAGAGTGAGTCGATCCACTGCTGCATCAGTAAGTCCATAATCAGGAGCAGTAGCAAGATCACGTTTGTTGGCATCGAGTATCGCTTCTGCGTCCTGACGAATCTGACTTGCAGCGGCACGTAGGCAGTCAGCTTTAGCGGTTGATGAAGCCCCGATAAGCTCAAGTGAGGCTTGGCGGGCACGGTTGGCAATATTTCGACAGTGGTCAGTGAGAGTTTTCATATTTGCATCGTAGCAGACATTGCGAGGGCAGCGCGAACTCTTCCCGCATCGTGTACTCGTACAATCTGAATGCCTGCGGTGGCAAGTCCGCAAGTTGCCTGAGCAGTTGCCGTATCTATTTCATCTTGGGTGCCCTTTCTTCCAAGAGCATTTTCGATTGTTTTGCCAATAAAACCCTTCCGGGAATGGCCAATGAGAATAGGAGTTCCCAGGTCGAGAAAGCGGTCAGCATGAGCCATCAGGTCCCGGTTGTGTGCGTGCGTTTTTCCAAAACCGATGCCAGGATCGAGACAGATTTTTTCAAGACAAATTCCTTGCCTGATGAGATGATCTCGACGTGTTGAGAGATACTTATGGATATCAGCTACGACATCATGATATGCAGGATTATCCTGCATGGTCTGTGGTGTTCCTTGCATATGCATGACACAGAGACCAGCTCCAGTTTCTCGTGCCACAGCGATCATATCAGGGTCACCCTCAAGGCCCGTGACATCATTGATAATTTCAGCGCCAAGGCTGAGTGCACTCTTTGCAACCGCAGCCTTTGAGGTATCAATGGAAACTGGCACACCAGATTCTGCAGCAAGGCATCGAACCACATCATTGACTCGTCGAAGTTCCTCATCGAGTGACACAGGTGATGAGTATGGCCGTGTACTTTCTCCGCCAATATCTAGTAAATCAGCACCATCAGCAACGAGTTTGAGGCCATGCTGGACGGCTTGGCTCACTGTTGTGTGACTGCCTCCATCAGAGAAGCTGTCTGGTGTTACGTTAACGATTCCCATCACAAGGGGACGTTGTAGGGAGCCGTTGTGATGTGGTAACTCGATACATTGAGATCGTAGTTGCCAATATTGAGGAAGGGCAGGAAATCCCATGGGTTTATTAAAAGGTGCTTTCAAGCATCAAAACGTCGAGAGACTGGAGTGATGAAGAAGTCGCTGCGGTTCCGTGTTGTAAAGTGATAACGTATGCTATCAGAATACACAGCCATCACCACGGTTCTTCCATAAGTCCAACTATTTGCCGGGCCATACGTTGAATGCCTTCCTGTTGGGTGCTAACGACAGAGCGACCATACTCTGGAACAAGCATCGCTGCTTGGCCCACATCAACACTTGCTGCTGGCATCGGCACGGAGCCAGTAGCAAGTACCGCGCCGCCACGATCAGCCCATGTTACTAATGCTTGCATGTTCATTTCTACCTGCCGTGACTGATCCGTTGGACTCTCGACAACAATTCTCTTTGTATCAGCGACAATTCGACCGGTCAGCACACTATCTGCATGAGCAGCCGTTCCGACAACCTTGAATGGAGTGCGTTTTTCAATTTCCTTACAAACGGCCTCTGTGAGTCTTTCACCAAGATCGATGCTCGGTGTAGTTCGAAAACTATCAGTCTGAAATACGGGCACGTATATCGTCCGTACATTCGGGGCATATAAGGTGTTGTTGCCAAATCGATAACCAACACACCCCGTGATCATCACGGGAAGTAATGCATAGACAAGGCAAGAGCGAAATGAGTATGCCAGCATCATGTAGGGTTGTACGTGCGAAATGTGAGACAGTTATCAACTAGCGAGTCTCTGTATCGTGTTCCAAAGAAGGACTATCTTGATGAGCAAGCCGTTCCTCAGACTCCGCCATGGCATCAAGTTCTGCTTCCTTCAGAGAATCAGGATTAAGGATTTGAGTGAGCATTGGAAGTGGGTTGTCCGAAACATCCTCGAGCCCTTCAATTTCTTCCAGTTGATTTCGAGCGCGTTGTGCCAGCATCGTTTTTGGGTAATCCCGCGCAATCATCGCATAGTAGATTCGAGCGGAAGAGTAGTGGCGTCCTTTGTTATAAAACTCAGCCCGGTGCCAATGACGAGCAGCCTGTTGCGCTGCAATCTCTGCTTGTGATCGGATGATGCGTTCTTGATCTTCTAGAGACAGTTGATCGGGAAACTGAACGAGGACTTGATCAGCAAGGAGTTCTGCTTGGTCGAGTGCGCTCCCTTCGTAAGCAGGGCCTTGATAGGCCTGAAGTTTCGATTGTAATCCAAAGAGATGTGCCTGAAGCATAAAATCACTATCAGGGTACTCGGTCCGAAGGAGCTCATAAAAATAATCAGCATCGATCCACTCTCGGGCAATGAAATAAGCATTTGCCGTTGCCATAATACTGTCGTCAGCAAGATCACCACGGGGATCATTAAGTCGAACGTGTTCAAATGCTTTGAGTGCCCGACCCGGGGTATCAAAGAGTGGTCGGCTCTTGTCTACCAGATTTGGGATGAGGACGGGATAATGAAACTCTTTATCTATTGCTATCCAATATTGACCAATGAGAAACTGTCGTTGAGCGACGCGGTCGAGGTAACGAGTATTGGCATATTTTTTGACAAGCTCTGAGTAGGCATCCTCTGCTTTTGGGTATTGGTCAGTAAAGAAAAGGCATTCAGCAAGTTGCCACATCGCATCTTCTTCAATAGCTGAATCGGGCCAACGATCTATTGCCTTTTTGTAAAAGGAAATAGCTTTTTTATAGGAGCCTTGTCGGAACAGTTCATCTCCCTCGGTAAGGGCTTTTTCACCGACAGTCTCACTAGGACCTCGCCCTGTCATCTTTTTCCAACGCTTCTGGATGTTCTCGCCTTTCATAAAGTCAAATGCTGTGTCTGCTGAGGCCGCTGCAAATTCCGATGAAAGGATTTCGGATTCAGCATCCTCTCCAAGTTCTTCAGTCAACTGATTCTCTTCAGCCTGAGCGGTTGGATCGGTTTTCGACCAAGGGAACTTTGGCATTTGAAGTGTTGCACAACCACTCAGGAGAGATGTCGTGACGAGGAGTATGACTCCAGCCAGCCAGCGGGCAGTGCGAAGTCGTCGACCAACAAGATGAGCTAAATAGGTGTTCATAATGGCTCGCAGTTCACCTCCAGAAGCTGTTGGTAATGGGCGTTCAGGCCACCCCTCTTTTGCTTGCGCCAAGTTTCTGAGGGAGACCATTGCATCGGAAGAAACCGATATAACAGATCGCTTGCCGCGTCTACAACTCGGGCAGAGGGCACCTCCATCAAGCATTCCAAAGGGTATTCGTCCTTTTTCACTGAGTTCACTTTGACACTCTGCGCATCGAAAAAGTGATGGAGCATGGCCAACCATATGGAGCAGTTGCACTTCAAAATGAAGCACTGTTGCACACAGAATGTCATCTGCTTTGTGATGGTGTGATAAGTCAGAATCACCGACTTCCATAACTGGACGTGGATTTGAAAGACTGCGAATTGTTTCATAGGCGGCATCGAAAAGGTCAGGCTGTGGATCAGCATCCACAGTGAAGGCGTCGAGCAGTTCGGCAATGTACAGTCCTCCATAAAATGCGGATCGGCTGCCTATTCGAAATCGGTTTTCAAGCGTGGCTTCTGTAAGCACGTCGAGACCGGACGAGAATTTTCGAATAACGAGTACCTGACAGGTCGAAAGCAGGTCAAGGGCGGCGTCAAAACCACTTTTTGGGCGCCACGCTCCTTTTGCCAGACCCCGCACTTTGCCACATTCGCGGGTGTAAAGAGTAGCTACACAACTTGTTTCACCAAATGGAGAAGCTCGGATCACGATGGCATCAACTTTTTCAGCCACCATGTTGTTTTGCTTCCGGAAGTTTTTCGATTCGTATGAGATCTATTCTTCGTCGAGTTGCAGCAAGCACCTCCAGGGTTACTCCATGAGTAGATAGTCGGTCACCAACGTGCGGTATTTTTCCAAACTCATGAAATACAAATCCTCCCACTGTTCCGTAATCCGCATTTTCAGGAAGTTGTGTGTTGCATCGCTCGTTGAGATAGTCAATTCGCAGGCTACCAAAGACTTCACAAATTGTGTCAGAGACGAATCGAATGCCATCTTCAAACGCTTCGTCGTGCTCATCAGCGATTTCTCCAACGATTTCCTCAAGTGCATCCTCAATAGTGACTAACCCTGAAACACCTCCAAACTCATCAGTCACTAAGGCAAGATGTGTTCTTCCACGCTGAAGTTCTCGAAGGAGTTTCTGCACACTCATCGATTCTGGCACAAAATAGGGCGGTCGAAGAAGTGGCTTCAAGTCATTTTCTTGCTCAACACTCTCAGACGGAGCTTCAGCAAGTTTGGATAAAAGTTCTCGGGTGTGGAGAATCCCAATGATATCTTCAGGAGATTGACTCCATACAGGTAGTCGCGTGTGGGCACTTTCTGTGATCATACGAATGGCTTCGTCCCATGGTGTGGCCATCGGGATTGAAATCATATCTGTGCGAGGTGTCATAATCTGGCCGACTCGCACCTCATCAAGATCCATCACGCCTTCAATCATTGCTCGTGTCGTGCCAGGCAGCCAGCCTTCGCGATGGGCTTCATCAACAACCGCAAGGAGTTCATCCTGACGATCGTCTTGATCATCATCTATTGAGCGACGACCAATTCTTCGTGCCAGAGAAGTGGCAATACTTGAGAGGAACCGCACCGTTGGTGAGGTTGTTGCCACAACAGGTCTCCACAAACTCCACGTCACGACAACAAACCACGCCCCCATAAATTTCGTAAACAGCATTGGAACAACCACAAGCATGAACCAGGAGAGGACAATCCATCCCCCTGCACTTGACAGTTCAGCTGTAAGCGAAACACTACCTTTATTGACAAACCATTGGTGTGCTAAGAGAGTTGCGATTGCTGCCGCAGTTACAACAACTGAAGAAGCAATGAACGCAATTGTTTCACTCCCATGAATGATTTGCTCACATCGCTCAGGCTGACCACGACGGTTACAGATCTCCTCAATTCGATGACGCTGAGTGCCTCGGATTGTACGAGACTGAATAGCGGCTAGTGCAGCGATAGAGAGAAAACCGATTGCGGATTCGATGCCAAGAGTTTCAAAAACGTTCATAAAACAATACGTGCACGTATCAACTTGTTAAGTGTGGAGGAAGGGGGAGTCCGATTGCCTTCATAATGGTGTTTTCACGAGACCGCATCTTCTGGCGATCTTCAACTGTTTTGTCGTTATAGCCCGTCAGGTGCAAGATGCCATGAACAAGGTAGTAGGCAATTTCAAGCCCTGAAGTCCAGCCCTCATTCGTTTTAGCTAAGTCAAGGGATACTCTTTCTGCTGTTTCCACGCTAATAACAATATCACCACGAAGAACATCATCTCCTGAGGATCCTAAATTAAAGGTGATGACATCTGTTGGTGTTGGATCGTCGAGCCATTTCCCATGGATTTCAGCTATGATCTGGTCGTTCACAAGAACGACACTAAGCTCAGCAGCGACTACGTTTTCAGTTTTGAGTACATTACGTGCAACAGACTGAATAGTATTCAAATCGACTGACAGACTCTGTTGTTGATCAAGGACTTCAATCGCAACTTCTCGTGATGGGGCATGAGCCATTCGACGGGTTTCGGCCACGACTACGCTGTCCTTTGATCAGGATACTTGACTCGGCCGTGGTAAACTGCCGTAAGACTTTTTACAAGGCTTTGTTCAATAATTTCAAGTTCTCCAAGCGTCAGGCCACAATCATCGAATTGACCATCGAGAAGACGTTTTATTGCAAGATCATGAACAAGGCCTGCAATCCGAGAAGGTGTTGGTTCGGTTAAGGCTCTGCTGGCACTTTCTGCAGCATCTGCGAGCATCATAACAGCGGACTCTCGAGTTTTTGGCTTGGGGCCAGGATACCGATATGTCTGTTCGTCAACTTCAGGATCATCAGGACTTGCTTGTTTTCGCTCCGTAGCCCTGCGATAGAAGTATTCAACAAGTGTTGTTCCGTGGTGTTGTGCGATAAGATCGATGATTGGTTGAGGGAGATTGTATTGGCGGGCTAGTTCAACACCCTCTTTCACATGAGCAATAATAATGAGCGTACTCATTGCTGGCATCAGTGACTCATGACGATTTTCATTGCCTTGGTTTTCAACGAAATATGCCGGCTTCAGCATTTTGCCAATATCATGAAAATAAGCTGCAACCCGTACCAAGAGTCCACGAGCCCCAATAGCATCCGCTGCAGCTTCCCCGAGACTGGCAACATTGATGGAGTGGTTATATGTGCCCGGAGCACGTCGGACAAGCTCCTGAAGAAGAGGATGAGCGACATCTCCAACCTCAAGTAAACTCAAATCAGTAAGCACCCCGAATGTTCTTTCAATGAAAGGAAGTAAACCCGTCATAAGAAAACCCGCCAGTACTGCCCATGCTCCACTACGAGCTGCCTCATACAGCAACTGTGTACTAAATGGGCGTTCCGCAATTAGGCTCGCGCCTAATTGCGTGCTAAATGCAACAACACCTGCCCAAAGACCCACATAAATCAGTTTGCTGCGGCTTCGAATACTTCCCATCCAGAATACTGCTGCTGCAGAAGCAGCCGTGAGAGTGAGGTATTCCGACAAGCCTCGGCCAAGTCCTACAACGGCAACCAGTGCGACTTCTGCCGCGAGCAGCAAAGCAAGATCTTCGTCATAGGCAATGGCAATGGTCATTGCAAAGACCAAGAGAGGCACAATCTCCGCTCGCCAGCCTTCTCCAGATGCAAGTATGCAGATCACAACGGTGAGTACTGACAAAGCCACAAGCGTGGAAATACCTCCTAAATCATCAAGAAGGTTGTTGTGATGGAGATGAATATAAAATCCTGCTAACGAGAACATTGCGACAAAGAGACCAAAGAGAGATATTGCTCGCCCAGCTCGGCTTCGACCACTTTGCTGAGCAATAAACTCTTCATGTTCACTTTCAAGAAGAGACATAGTGTCAGCATCGACAGGAAGCCCTGCCTCTGCGAGTACTTCGCCCTCCGCATAGCGAGAAAACTGTTGAGGTGTTTTTGCAATGGCATCTCCCTTTGATTGAATTGTCGCCTCTCTATCGATCTCGAGAGATCCTGACAGGCGTGGCTCAATCCAAGAAACAAGGCGATCTACAAATGCCCCGGCACCCAGTTCATCTTCCAGACTTGACTTGAGATCCACCTTTACTTCACCAAGTAATACTTTTGCCACAGGAACCCGTGTTGTTTCCACAGGTGCTCCCAGGGGGTGAATATCGATTTCTGTTTGGCTTCCCTCGTCAATGTCATGCTGAATTTTTTCAAGAACACCGTATTTTTCAGTCTCTGAAAAAGCCCGCTCAACTGCTTTCTCAAAAGATAACTGCTTCGCTTTTGAATCCACTCGGCCTCGAAATAATTGGAAAGCGTTTTCTGCATCTCCAATCAGCTGGCGATTTGCCAATTCTTGGGGAGAAAGAGGAGTTTCCTTCAGGGAGTCACGTTTAGGATCTGGTGGAACATCCAAAATCCCAGCTTCGTCCTCGACCGGAGTTGGATTGAGATTCATCGGCGTCACGTCAGGAGGCTCTGGTGCTATAGGGGCACGAGCAGCTGGGTTATCTGTATCGGCTGGTGGCGGAACGGGTATAATCTGAAGCGCATCTGTGGCTTCCGGGGCAAATTCAAGCCACGCTTCTCGTGATACTGCCGCAAGGGTATCCGAAGCGGCAATTTCAAGGACTCGATTCTTGAGCCCGTCACGAAGACGTACGATTGGAGACTTATCCTGAGCGTAGACGACTCGCACCTGAGCAGCAGCTCGTTCCTGGAATGTTCGAGTGCGCTCAGGATCTGGTTTTTCGAACGGGACTCGAGCCACAACGCCGCGGGGTGGCACACTACCGATTTGAAAAGGAAGAGGTTCTGTCCACCCGTGCAACAGGATCATCAAAACAGCTGATGCTACCAGGCATATTGCCAGACGCACTAAAACATCAGTACGAGATGTTCGTTCAAGTAGTTGGCCCCAAAACCCTTGGGGGCCTTCAACGGATGTGCCACGTTTGACGCGGCGACGGACTTTGGGAGGATCAATACTCATAACAGCTACTGAGGTAGTCAGTAGTTATATGCCTCCACGATTTTTTGAACGAGAGGATGACGGACAATATCAACTCCCTTGAGTGACACGGTCCCACAACCAGCAACATGGTCAAGTCGTTTGAGTGCATCAACAAGGCCACTCTTCCGATTTGGTGGTAAATCAATCTGAGTGATGTCACCAGAGATAACCATTTTTGAGTTCATGCCGAGTCGCGTGAGGAACATTTTCATTTGCTCTACGGTGGTATTTTGCGCTTCATCAAGAATGATGAATGCATCATTCAGTGTACGGCCTCGCATATATGCCAACGGAATCATTTCAATTACGTCTTGTTCAGTGAGTCGTTTGAGCAGGTCAAAGTCCATCATCTCTCGGAGAGCGTCGAGCAGTGGCCGAAGATATGGATTTATTTTGGCTTGTAAGTCACCCGGGAGAAAGCCGAGACTTTCTCCAGCTTCAACAGCCGGTCTCACGAGTACAAGCTTATGGACTTGCTCTGCACGAAGAGCAGCCACTGCCATCGCAACAGCAAGAAAAGTTTTTCCACTTCCTGCGGGTCCAGAGCAGACAACAATATCATTCTCGCGCATTGACTCAACGTAGATTGCCTGACCATGGGATCGAGGAACCACAGATCGGCCGGGTCGATGCACTTCAATAGGAGCACGATTAACGTCTGTGGTGTTACCCGCGGCAGCGGCTAGTAACTGTGAGACATCTTCAGCCCTAACAGAACCCTGCTCATGAACAATTTTTTCGAGGTGTTCAAAGATTTCTGCTGCCTGTGCGACGGCATGTTCATCACCTTCAATATGAACAGAGTCCTTTCTGGCCGAAATCGTTACACCAAGTGCATCACGTATGCGGCGAAGGTTTTGATCCCGAGGACCAAACACGTCCACGAGCCGCTTTGAATCTACTTCCGCGATAGTCGTCCGAGACATGTGAGCCCGCGGTGAGTTATAAAACCGTCGGTCTCTTGGGCTAATGAGTTAGAGTAACGATCTAACAGTATAACTCACGCTTTGGCGAAACAACTTTGCTATGCACTATTTCCTTGTTTTTTGACATTTTTTTGCAAAGCCTCACTTTCGGCCCTAGAAAAAAGCAGTTGAGGGCTAAAACAAGATCTTGTTTGGCAGAAAGAAAGGGATGTGGAATGCGATGTTTTTTTCGAGCGGAGTGGCTGTCCTCAATTTGATGGACAGTTATTCGTGCACCACATCTCTTTGGACAGTGGCCTCCACGGATGCATCAACATCGAGTAGATGAAGTACAAACAATAATTTTTCTACGAGAGGATAAAATAGAGTTTGTACGTGCATCCATGGTTTTTTGAGGGAGCCAAATTCAACTGCAACGCAATTGCATGTATCAATGTTGAGCAACACGCGGCCCACCGATTTGTAGAGAAGGCGTGAATGTGATCCCAGAGAAGTCTTCTGAGTTGCTTGAATGTGCTTGTCGTGGGACTGAAACAGTTTTCTGTGCCTTACCCAGCATTCATTCCAGCGACCCAAAGTGACCAAGCAACCGGCGTTGCAAACAGAAGCGAGTCCATAAGATCAAGGACTCCACCCAGGCCAGCCAGAGTCTTGCCTGAATCCTTCAGGCCAGTTTCACGTTTTATAAGTGACTCAGCAAGATCACCAAGCATGCCAGCGAGACCAACGGTAAGACCAAAAACGAGCCAGCCGCCTAGAGGCTGATAGGGAATTTCCATTCCCAGCCCATGAAAAATAAACCAGGCAGTCGCTGACGAGCCAGCAAGGGAGGCTCCCGCGCCTTCCCATGTTTTTCCGGGGCTGAGAAGGGGGGACAACTTGTTTCTTCCAAACACAGATCCAGCGGCATAAGCGCAGATGTCACCAGCCTTGACCACGGCAATCATGCTCACCAGCGGCAGCATTCCTAGCTGATTTGAAGGGTGTTGCTCGCCCGCCAAGGTGTCGAAGTAGATCAGTCGCAGGCTTACCATGAACGCCATGGGAACCCCGAGATATGTCAGAATGAATAGGCCGGCAGATAGCCGCTCAAGTGATCGACCCGCGGGCTTGAAATCAATAACTTCCAATGCAACGAGACAGCCTGCTGATACGGTCAATGCAACAAATGCCCAGCCCAATGCTGCAACAGGTGGGACGTGATGTATGTCCATATCGAAGTTCTGCGTTCCAAATGCCACCGCCAAAAATGTTGTGATGACTCCTAATCGCAATGTCCATACTGGCAACACCGAATCCTGCATCTGAAACATGTTGTTGAGTTCATTCACTCCTCCTACGCCAAGCAGTATGAGCACTGGAAGCAGCCACCATGCAGGAGGAACCCCCAAAAACCCTGTGGCATCGGCGTAGGCTAATGCAGAGAAAAGAATGATGATGACAGAGGATATAAACGTCCGTCTCAAAAAAGTATCAAGAGAGCTCATTTTGGAGATAAGCCCCCAAATCGACGATCACGAGATGCATATGCTGCGATCGCAGTAGATAAGTGTGCTTCATTAAAATCAGGCCAGGCGGCATCGGTAACCCAGAGTTCAGAGTAGCTAATCTGCCAGAGAAGAAAGTTACTGATTCGCATCTCGCCAGCTGTCCGGATAAGAAGGTCAGGATCTGACATGCCGGCGGTATCAAGCCGTGATGCAAAGACATCTTCATCGATCATCGATGGATCCAGCTGGCCAGCTGCTACTTCGCGAGACAGGCGTTTGGCCGCCTCGACAATTTCTGCTCGAGCACCGTAATTGACTGCAAGACAAAGCTGTAAACCCCTGTTGTGTGCACACATAGATACAGTTCGATCAAGTTCTTCGAGTGTTGATGCTGGAATGTCACATCGGCGTCCTATCATACGCACGCGAATTTGCTCTTTCATCAACAAGGCACGCTCTTCGATCATGTATTGCTCAAGCAAATGCATGAGGAACGTCAGTTCTTCCTGAGGCCGACGCCAGTTTTCACTGGAAAGGCAATACAGTGTGAGTTGCTCAATTCCGCGACGCGCACATTCTTCAGTGATCTTGCGAACACTTTTTACGCCATGACGGTGACCCTCAATTCGTGGAAGACCTTGTTGTTGAGCCCATCGACCGTTGCCGTCCATAATGATGGCGATGTGCTGTGGCTGTTGACGGGGGTCGTTGTTCTCAGGTTGGGGAGAGCCGACATCTGTCATGCGTTCGCGGGAGTCGTTTGAGATGATTTTGGGCATGGTGGAGCAGTCACACTGATATTGTGGCACTTAATTGTCTGATCCCGATCTGGTCCAACAGAGGCAGTCGTGACTGGTCGACCGAGTAATTCTCCAAGCCGTAAAAGATACTGTCTGGCTGCATCTGGAAGATCAGATTCTTCATTGATGGAAGAGATATCTTGCTTCCAGCCGGGAACAGTCTCATAGATAGGAATGGCATTTTTTAGATCATCAGCATGACTTGGAAAATCTGTTGTCGGAGTACCATTGATTTCATATGCCGTACAAATCTTTACTTCCTCAAGGCCACTCAACACATCCAAAAGCATCACGGCTAACTCATCAACACCTGACAGTCTTGCTGAATAGCGAGTTGCGACAGCATCGAACCATCCACATCGCCTTGGCCGCCGTGTCACAGTGCCATACTCGTTCCCTCTATCTCGAAGGAAAGCCCCGGTATCATTGTCTTGCTCTGTCGGCATGGGGCCTCCACCCACACGAGTAGAGTAGGCTTTTACAACACCAACGACTCTGTCAATCCATCGGCCGGGAATGCCTGATCCATTTGACACGCCAACACCAGACGAATTGCTACTGGTCACGAAAGGAAACGTGCCATGATCAATATCAAGCAAGGCTCCTTGAGCGCCTTCAAAGAGAACTCGCTTTCCATCTTCCACAGTATTAAGCAGAAAAGTATTGGTATCTGAAATATAAGGTTTGAGGCGATCCGCAAATGATTGATACTGTTTTATGATGCCCTGTACATCAAGTGAATGAATTTCAGTATTTTTGAGAAGTTGCTGTTTGACAGCCACAATGTGTTTCAACTTGTCTGCAAAATCCTCTCGGTACATATCACCAAAGCGAATAGCCAGTGATCGGCCAACTTTATCGCGATAGCATGGTCCGATTCCACGACCAGTGGTACCAATCGATTCTCCTCCCGTGAGACACTCGTTGAGTACTTTGTCTTCTGCAAGATGCCATGGAAAGACAACATGGGCCCGATCACTTATCTGAAGTTTTCCAGAAACAGAAACACCGCGTGATTCCAGGCTATCGATTTCTCGAATGACCGCTGATGGGTCGAGGACGACTCCTCCCGTAATGACACATGCAATGCCATCACGAAGGATCCCACTTGGTATCAGCGAAAGCTTCCATGTTTGACCATCAGATACCACGGTATGCCCTGCGTTTGCTCCACCAGCATACCGGACCACTACATCGTGTTGTTCCGTAAAAACGTCGACGAGTTTTCCCTTCGCCTCGTCACCCCATTGCAGACCGATGACGCAAGTGCCAGGCACAATAAACCCTCACAAAAGAGAAAACGGCGAACTATCCAAAAGAGGCGACCGCAGTGAGGCCTCCCATTGGAGTCTAAATCTGTGAACAATGAGGTCAAGGCGGGGCGGTAGTCGAGCGATCTACGATAGGGCAAGTCTTGGATTCTTCCGGTCTCCATGACTAATTCCAGCATTCTTGTCCCTGACTTGCTACGTTTGTTCCTATGACACGAATCCGAGATCATGTATATCACGTTACTTCGCAGGAGCAGGGCCAGACACTGGCAGCATTCCTGCGAAGAAAACGAAGCAGTGTTCCTTGGTCGCGAATTCAAAAGCTTGTGCGAACCCGCCACGTCATGATTCATGGAAATATCTGTACCGATGAGGCAAGACGTCTCAAAGATGGTGATGTGGTCAAAGTGTTGTCAGAATCAGCAGCTCCCCCTCCAAAACCACGGGATATCAAGATCGTCTATCTTGATAGCGATGTTGTTGTGGTTGATAAGCCGTCCGGCATTACAACAACTCGTCATCACGAAGAGGCTTCTTGGCCAGCTCGTCGAAAGCAGTTGCAGCCAACACTTGATGAGATGATGCCAAAAATAATAAGGCGGTATATGTCGTCACAGAACCGCACGTGGAAAGGAAAGCAAGAGCCAGGCGATGACCGGCGGCACATTCAACGTGCTGGTCAAGTGTATCCGGTCCATCGTATAGATCGAGAAACAAGTGGTCTTGTTGTTTTTGCCCGTACAGTGCCAGCAGGACGGATTCTTGCGGAACAGTTTCGATTGCACACGACCCACCGACGGTATCTTGCTGTGGCAGTTGGACGAGTTGGAGAGGGAACGATAATTACTCACCTTGTGCGTAATCGTGGAGATGGCCGGCGTGGTTCCTCGTCAGAAGTTGGTGAAGGAAAGCGGGCAGTGACTCATGTGAAACCCATACAACGGCTGCGAAAAAGTGGAAACACATATACACTTGTAGAGTGTCGGTTGGAGACGGGCCGAACGCATCAGATTCGGATCCATCTCGCTGAGAGTGGTCATCCTATATGCGGTGAACGAGTATACTCAGCTCCACGAAATATGAATGTCAAAGATTATTCTGGAGCTCAACGAGTTTCCCTGCACGCGGCTGAACTCGGTTTTATTCAGCCTTCAACAGGAGAAGAGCTTCGATTCGAAAGTCGTATTCCAGTAGATATAACACGATTGATTGAACGCTTAGGGCCATAAGTCTCTTTCGTGATTTCACAATGTCTGACTTGGACGAGAAAAAATGATGCAACAAAAATTATTCGCAGAAGCGTTTGGTACTTTTTGTTTGGTGTTCGCTGGTACCGGTGCCATAGTCACCAACGACATCACGGATGGTGTGATCACGCATGTTGGAATCGCATTTGTATTTGGCCTTGTTGTTATGGCGATGATTCACGCGGTGGGTGATATTTCTGGCGCGCATATCAATCCCGCTGTCACTATCGGCATGTGGATAGCAGGTCGGCTTCCTCGATCCTCTGTTACTCCTTATATCCTGAGCCAGGCAGCAGGAGGACTCTTGGCAAGTTCGCTTTTGCGAGTCCTCTTTCCAAGCCATCCGAACTTGGGGGCTACGATTCCGTCTGGTGATTCATGGCAGTCTTTTATTCTTGAAATCATTTGCACAGTCATTCTTATGGTGGTTGTTCTCCTTGTTTCCAGTGGATCCAAAGAACAAGGAATGCTAGCCGGTTTGACAGTTGGTGCTGTCATTTGTATTGAAGCAATGTTTGCAGGTCCAATTAGTGGAGCGTCTATGAATCCCGTGCGCTCATTTGCACCAGCCGTTATGTCATATACATGGACAAGCCAATGGCTGTATATCGTAGCCCCAATTACCGGTGCATTGCTTGGTGTGGGGGTATTTCACCTTTTAAAAAGTAACGACTGATGATGGAAACAGTTCGTTTTCGACATGCTCACTTTTCTGCTCGGTTCCCTGTGTGTTACCGATACAGCCCCTCTCATTTTTGGCTCACCCCATTCGTTCAGAACGGAACTGATAAGGTTTCATGCGCTGATAAAGCAAAAACATGGAGGATTGGTTTTACAAAATTTGCCACCCGAATGCTTGGTGAACTTGTTGAGTTGACGGTCGATGTGCAAGTGGGGGATACGGTTCGCTCAGGGCAGCGTCTTGGGACGGTTGAGGGATTTAAGGCTGTTAGCGAACTTTTTTGTGTTGCGGATGGAGTGTTCCATGGCGTCAATCCTGCATTGGACACAGAAGCCTGCCTGACTCATTCTGATCCGTATGTGGCCGGATGGCTCTATGCAGTTGAGGGTGAGCCGGAATCAGGTACGCTCGATGTGAATGGTTATGTATCGCTTTTAACAGATACAATCGATCGTCTACAGGAGTCACGATATCATGATTCTTCAAAGAATCATGCGTCAGAAGAGTGAATAATGTTTTGCGATTGAAATTAATCCGTCGGGATTGATTTCAATGACAGGAGATGAGTTACCTATGACTGCAATTACACCAAAATCACGATATGTGATGATCGGAGGTTTTCTCGGGGCTGGGAAGACAACCTCAATCCTCAAATATGCAGAGTGGCTTTCATCGCAAGGTCTACAAGTAGGCCTCATCACGAATGATCAAGGAGGCGGGCTTGTCGATACAGCGCTTGTAAACGCTCACGACATGCCAGTGGAAGAAATTGTTGGAGGGTGTTTCTGTTGCCGCTTTAACTCTCTTGTTGAAGCGGCTGACGCGTTAGTGCGGGAGACAGCCCCCGATATTCTTATTGCAGAGCCAGTCGGTAGTTGTACGGATCTTGTTGCAACCGTGACACTGCCACTCGAACAAATCTATGGGGATCGATTCACCGTTGCCCCGGTAAGTGTCGTGGTTGATCCTGTGCGTGCAGAGAAAGTGCTTGGTCTCGCGCCAGCAAGTTTTTCGAAGCATGTTTGTTACATCTACAAAAAGCAACTCGAGGAAGCTGAGATTATCATTGTGAATAAGTCGGATCTTATGGATGAAGCTCGACTCGAGCGTCTCCGTGATGCGATCTTAAAAATCGCACCCCATGCGGTTATTCACTATTGTTCGGCGCTCTTTAGTCAAGGCCTAGAGCCGTGGTTTCTTGAGATGCATGACGGAGTCTCGAAGGCTGCGGCAATCGCAGACATCGACTATGACGAGTACGCGCATGGGGAGTCACTTCTTGGCTGGCTCAATGCAGAAGTAATCGTTGGCGGTGCTGATGCTGATGAGTATGATGGAACATCGGTGCTGACAGAAATTCTTTCTCAGATTCGACAGTCTCTTGCGCAGTCAGGCTACGAAGTAGCCCATATGAAGGGTACGTTATCTGTTGAAGGTGATCCCTATGAACTTTCTTCAGCAAATGTCGTTCGTTCGTCAGATGAACCTGCTGTTTCACATCGTCTTGCAGAGCCTGTCGATATTGGCAGGCTCTTAATTAATTTACGAGCCGAGGCTCCGCCTGAAGAACTTGAAATCGCCGTTCGCTCAACACTTGACGTGATTGCCAGTCGTCTGCCTTGTAAGGTTGTTCATATGGAACACTTTCGGCCAGGTCGTCCGGTACCTACTCATCGAATATCTGCCAAGACCTAAGAACTTCTCAATGGAAGTGATAAAGACGAATGATTCTCCCGCAAATCGCACACCGAATGATGACGACCGTAGCACCGAAGTGCCTGTGGAAGTTTGCTTGGAACTTTGGCATCAAGGGCATGCTCTCGGTGGAGTATTTCAAGAGACGAGCAAAACAAGGGGTGATTTTCCCGCCGTTCCTCCACCTTTCGGTCATCAATTCGTGTAACCTTCAGTGTCAGGGGTGTTGGGTAGATGTAACGGCGCCTCGTGAAATGGTGCCACTTGAGGAACTCGATGCCATTGTGAGTGATGCGAAAGCTCATGGAAATTCCTTTTTTGGTTTGTTGGGCGGAGAACCTTTTTTACACCCAGACCTGCTTGATCTTCTGCAAGCTCATCAAGATTGCTATTTCCAGATCTTTACCAATGGTCAACTCATTACTGCAGAAAAGGCGCAACAACTTCGTCGTCTCGGAAATGCCACCCCACTCGTGAGTATCGAGGGGAATACGGAGGTTAGTGATATTCGGAGGGGTTCGCGTCATGTGCTCGATCGTTCACTTCGGGGGCTTGAGGCGTGTCTCGATGCAGGGCTGGTCACCGGTGTTGCTTCAAGTTTGTGTCGATCAAATCTGGATACACTTCTGACTGAAGAGTGGTTGAGGCGATTGATTTCGATGGGGGTCCATTATGCGTGGTTTCACGGTTATCGTCCGGTTGGTCCAGACGCGTCGCCTGAACTGGCGCTTTCTCCTGATGAGCTCGTGCGTGTTCGGAAATTTGTCGTGGAGCAACGGTCAAGGCAGCCGCTTGTAATTGTTGATGCGTACTACGATGACGAGGGTTCAGCTCTATGTCCTATGGCAACTGGTCTTACGCATCATGTTGGTCCATCTGGTGGGATTGAGCCATGTCCGATTATTCAACTTGCTGTTGAAGATGTACGTGGTGGATCCTTCTATGACAAGGTGACTCAGTCAGCATTTCTGGATGACATGCGTAAGGCGGCTGCTGGCCATAGTCGTGGATGTGTCGTACTTGAAAACCCTCAATTAGTGCTTGAAATTGCTGACCGTCATAATGCTCGAGATACAACTCAGCGTGGGACAGCAAGGCAAGAACTTCTCGCCATGACGCCTCGTTCAAGTCAGGATCTTCCGGGGAAAGAAATCCCGGAAAAACACTGGATGTATCGTTTTGCGAAACGATATTGGTTCAATGATTTCGGTACGTATTCAAAGCAGCAGGAGTCAATGACGAATGAGTGAGTCAAAGACAAATGAATCAAGGATTTTGTACTGTCGCTGTGCGTACGCAAAAGTCGTTCCTGCTGAGATCAAGGATGCTGTGCTCAATGGCCTTGCTGCATCAGGAGTAACCTTTGAAGCAGTGCCAGACTTATGCGAAATGGCGGCGAGGCGAGACCCACATCTCAAGGATCTGGCCTCTGGTGCGACCGCACTGAAAATTGCGGCTTGTTGGCCTCGTGCAGTACGTGGACTTTTTTCTTTGGCAGATGCACCACTGCCGGAAAAAAATGTAGAGATTCTCAATATGCGCACTGAATCAGCCGAGACAGTGTTAGGCGGAATTCAGGACCAGCATGCTGGTGTGGAGGATCTGACGTGAGTGCGACGCTTTTACCACCACGAGTTGTTGTCTATGAGGGACGGGGAAGTGTTCCGTTGGCAAAGAATGATCGTGTCAAATTGTTTGCTAATTTGCTTGACAGGGGTTACGCCGTCACCTTAGCAGGTCAAGGAGCAGCGACTGCTGCTCCAGATGGAGCGTTTGTGGTAGTTGGATGTTTTGCTGAACAATCACTTGAGGTCGTTGGTGGTGACGTTACTGTTTGTGATATCACAGGAGTTCCTATTGATGATGTTGTCCACGAGGTAGAACGTGCCCGTGGCAGTCGGCAAATGAACAGACCGGAAAAGTTTGCGGTCAAAGATTCATCAGATGAAAAAGAATGGAAGCCGTGGTTTCCAGTCATTGACATGGAACGATGTACAAACTGTATGCAGTGCTTGAGCTTCTGCCTGTTTGATGTGTACGGTGTTTCTGATGATCACCATCTGAAGGTTGAAAACCCTGCAAACTGCAAAGTAAACTGCCCCGCATGCTCGCGTGTTTGTCCCGACGTTGCGATCATGTTTCCAAAATATCACGCTGGTCCAATTGATGGTGGACCGGTTTCAGATACAGATGTCACGCGAGAAAAAATGAAGGTCGATATTTCGGCACTCCTTGGTGGAGATATTTAC
>JBDOMS010000004.1:0-4201 GCA_039831735.1 Pirellulales bacterium | reverse complement strand
AGCTCCATGGAGTGCAGCTGCACATGCGGCATCTGCCGGCATGCCAACGATTCCAGTGGCAATAACAACGGCAGTCAGGAGGGCTGCGAATGCTGCATACACAGCGGACCAGTTGGCAACAGCCAACAGAAAAAAAAGTGTTGCCAACGGTACAAGGGCGACCAGCGTAGAAATGGGCTGAGAGCCCAGCGGGTCGTACACGTGTTTCCAAAGTGTGATATCCATTTCTAATAAAGATTACTCCAGCGGTAACAAATCAAAAAGAAGCCACTCCGCATCCCGGAAGACAGACCCACACTTCAGATATCAAAAGAGCCTCGTCCCAGTCGGATGCTTCTTGTATCTTTGAGAAGGCCTGATGCGCTTTAGATGCCACAGTCAAATGCAACGGCAGTAAAAAAAGTGGCGATAGTCGAGAAGATAACGTGTACTGAAGCAACCAGAAAAAACCTTAGGAATTGTTCCTTTGACCCAGTGGGCTGTTGTTTCACTTTTTGACGAACAAGTAGCCATAATTGGATGATTGCGGTCATCAAAAAAAGGAGAAAACACGGTACTAAAAAGAATAGGAAATCCTCCTCGCTGAGGTATTCCATTGTCAGAACCTGTTGCCAGCCAAAAAGAACAATTCCATGCAGGAAAGATAAAACCGTAAGACGTTTGAGCGAATAAGGTTGAAGCAGAACCCGACTCATCATTGCGCCAATGGCAAACAGAGAGACACCCCCAGCGGTCTGAAGCCCCGCGTTAAAGATTTGCCCACAATGCATGCGCGAGATAACGATGCCGTTGCAGGCCATTTGCAGCCATAGAAGGGAAGCGAGTCCAAGGAGTTGTAGTCGAGATGGCCCGTCAGGTTTTCTTAAAAAGTATCCCCGGAGAATTCCAGCAAAGAATGAAAGCCATTGCGTTTGGAAAAAGAGGAGAGGCCGAATTAGAATCCAGAATAACTCATCGAACATGATTTATTCCTTTTTGTTGTTATTCACGAATGCATAACTTTTGGTGACAGATATATTTTTCAGAACTACCGCATTTCAAAAGGTTCTCAGTCGTGGCTTCAAGAAGCCTGTGGCTGCATTTCTGTCACGTAGAAGGCTATAATTATGCAATGAGAGTATCAATTGATTGACGTTGTGGTTGAGTTCTTCAAAAATAAAAGGAATTCGAGAAGTTCACCAAGGAGGATCAACGTGGAATCCAGTCATCACACCGTGCCAAATTTTGTCGAGCAGGAAGACCCTGAGGTGTGGTCAGCCATTGTTGCTGAGCAGATTCGACAGTCAGAAGGACTGGAAATGATCGCCAGTGAAAACTTTACCAGTCCTGCTGTCATGCAGGCTGTGGGAAGCGTCCTTACAAATAAATATGCTGAAGGCTATCCCGGTAGACGCTATTACGGAGGTTGTGAATTTGTTGACACAGTGGAGGATTTGGCTCGTGACCGTCTGAAGAATGTTTTCGGTGCAGAACATGTCAATGTTCAGCCTCACTCTGGGAGCCAGGCCAACGCGGCTGTCTACCTGTCGTCCTTGCAAGCTGGTGACACAGTACTAGCCTTTGATCTTGCGCATGGTGGTCACCTGACTCATGGAATGAAACTTAATAGTTCGGGCATACTTTATAATTTTGTTCATTATGGAGTGCGGCGAGAAGACCATCTCCTCGACTTTGATCAGGTTGCCAAACTTGCAAGAGAACATAAGCCGAAGATGATTGTTGCAGGGGCAAGTGCGTACCCGAGGGAAATTCCACATAGCAGATTTGCGGATATTGCGCGAGAAGTGGACGCGAAGCTCCTCGTGGATATGGCTCATTACGCTGGTCTCGTAGCAGCAGGTCTGTACAACAATCCTGTACCTGTCGCTGACTTTGTCACGAGCACGACTCACAAGACTTTACGAGGTCCAAGAGGTGGTATCGCAATGTGTCGAGAACCTGATGCAAAGGCACTCGATCGAGCGGTTTTTCCTGGCACGCAAGGGGGGCCTCTCATGCATGTGATCGCCGGAAAGGCAGTTGCCTTTGCCGAGGCTCTTCGGCCAGAGTTTAAAGCGTACGCTTCTCGTGTCATTGAAAATGCTCAAGCGTTGGCAGCGTCATTGGCTGCTGGTGGAGTGAAGCTTGTAAGTGGAGGGACAGATACTCATCTTGTTCTTGTTGATGTCACTCCACTCGGCGTCGGTGGTAAGCTTGCCGAAGAAACACTTGATTGCTGTGGTATTACCTGCAATAAAAACATGATCCCATACGATGAAAGAAAGCCGATGGATCCGTCTGGAATTCGGTTGGGCACACCAGCTTTGACGACTCGAGGCATGGGAGTAGATGAAATGAAGCGGGTTGCCGCATGGATCCTTCGTGCCCTACAGAATCCTGAGGATCAAAATATTATTGCCACGACGAAGGGTGAAGTTGCTGAATTCTCAGAGCAGTTCCCAGTGCCGGCAGCGCGTCTTTTAGAACCGGTGGCCTGATGACTCAGGCGGTCTCGTCAAGGCGAGTCGTTCGGATTGGAATCGTGCAATCAGCTTGCAGTGATGATCGGAGATCAAATATTGCGCAGGCCATTACTGGTGTAACAGATGCTGCTGCTGATGGCGCTGAAGTTATATGTCTTCAAGAGCTTTTTGCGAGCCAATATCCCGGTCAGAGTGAAGACCATGCATCGTTTGCATTGGCTGATCCCGTACCTGGAGTGTTGACTGATCAGCTTTCAGAAACTGCAAAAAAACACAACGTGGTAATTGTGGGAAGTGTCTTTGAACGCCGTGCGCCTGGGTTGTTTCATAATACCGTGGTAATCCTTAATACGGATGGGGCTCTTGCAGGAACATACAGGAAGATGCACATACCTGATGACCCTCACTATTACGAGAAGTTCTACTTTTCACCAGGAGATCAGGGTTTTATAAGTGTTCCAACACAACCACTCAGGATTGGTCCACTCGTTTGTTGGGATCAATGGTATCCCGAGGCAGCTAGGCTTACGGCAATGGCGGGTGCAGAAGTTCTTTTCTATCCAACTGCCATCGGCTGGCTTGATGGAGAAGAGGCTCTTCATCGTGAACAGTATGAATCGTGGGACGTGATGCTCCGGAGTCATGCTATTGCGAATGGAGTGTTTGTCGTTGCTGTGAACCGTACAGGTAGAGAGGGTGCACTTCGTTTCTGGGGGGCAAGTGTCGCCTATGCCCCGAATGGGAAAAAAATCTTTCAAGCAGATCACGATGTACCACAAACGCACGTCTTTGAGTGTGATCTCACGCATATTGAGTGTTCGCGAACGCGATGGCCATTCTTTCGCGATCGTCGCATCGAATCGTATGGGGGTCTCCTGAAACGCTGGGGAGGATGATGTGACGTTTGCGCCTTCGCCTGCTGAACTCGGTTACCGGCTGCCTGCTGAGTGGGAACCACATGCCGCGACATGGCTTGCCTGGCCTCATCGTCAAGCCACGTGGCTTGGTGATTTTTCACCAATACCACATGTCTTCGAAAATGTAGCAAGACTTCTGGCTCTAAGAGAACCTGTGAAAATCATTGCCACAGGTGAGTCGCTCAAAGATGCTCAGCAGCGTGTTGGTGATGTTGAAAATATTGAATGTATTGATATTCCAACGAATGACTCATGGCTTCGGGATACCGGACCTGTTTTTTTAGTTCCTCATAGCGACCCCTCGCTACCAACAGCAGCAATTACATGGAAGTGGAATGCATGGGGAGGAAAATATCCTCCGTGGGATGATGATGCACGGGTTGCCAGTGCAATTGCATCCATAGTTGGCCTCCCTCATTTCGAACCAGACATTGTTTTGGAGGGGGGGGCGATCGAGACAGATGGAAAAGGAACGCTCCTTGTGAATAAAAACTGTGTTGTAGACGAAAAAAGAAACACAGGTCTTTCTCAAAATGAAATGGAAAGAATTCTTATAGAACAACTTGGAATTGAAAAGGTGATCTGGGCTGGGGGATCACTCCAAGGAGATGATACTGATGGGCACATTGATCAGTTAGCACGATTTGTTACTTCTGGACATGTAGTTGTCGCACGACAGCCAGATTCAGGCGATCCCAATCATGCCGCACTCAACGAAAACGTTAACCTCTTGCGTGAGGCGACTGACGCAAAAGGAGATCACATCGAACTTACGATGATTGATATACCCCCATGCTTTACGTTTGAAGGAGTACAACTTCC
>JBDOMS010000495.1:0-4204 GCA_039831735.1 Pirellulales bacterium | reverse complement strand
GGAGTTGCGTCTTTTGAAAGCAGGCTTCGAAAGCTTTGAGGTCGTGACGTATTCCTCGAAGGAAACGCTGTTCCAAGAAAGGCCGAGGGGTTCCGGAAAAGAAAACGATTTATATTTTGGTCATATGTCTGTCGTCTGTATTGTCTTGCTACTCGAGCCAATTATTTCTGGTCATGGACGCAAATTTCCTCAACCACATCGATAAAAGTTTTCCGGATGGACTGATAAGTGTATAGTTAGAAGGTCCACTGATCGATTCTGCTTATCTGTTGGATCCGCGTTTGAAGTTTTTCTTTCAGACGGCGACGTGGGTGTTCCCAAAAGGTCGTTGGATTTACACCGATGGAACTTTCGTTTGTCAAGCGAACAGTAGGCTGCTCATCAGTCTCCACTCATGCAGATGTCTTCCATGCAGGAAGGAACTCTCGTTGCATGAGTATTTTGTTTCGAACGATTGTCTTTTTGATGATTGCGGTGGTGTTGCTGGGTGCGATGCAGACTGCGAACGCTGAGCCTCCTGATTTCTCGAGTGACGTGCGTCCCATTCTGTCCAATCGATGTTTCAAGTGTCACGGCCCTGATGAGGGTAATCGTGAGGCTGGTCTCCGGCTTGATATGAAAGAGAGTGCCGTGTCGGTTCTGGAGAGTGGTGAAACCGCTATTCGACCAGGTGATAGAGCGGCAAGTGAATTGATCAATCGGATTACCAGTGATGATCCTGACCTCGTGATGCCGCCGTCTCATACAAATGTGTCTCTGAGTGAGACCGAAAAACAAATTCTCATCCGTTGGATTGATCATGGTGCCACGTACGAACCACACTGGGCTTTTATGAAGCCACAGCTGCCCGATATATCGGCCAAGCAGGCAAACAAGCATCCCATTGACTGGTTTGTGCAGCATCGCCTTCAAAAAGAAGGGGTTGCTCCCGCTCGACAGGCAGACCCGGAAACGCTTTGTCGTCGTGTTTATTTCGATTTGATCGGGTTGCCACCGTCTCCTGAAGAGCTTGACGCATTTCTTTCCGATCAGTCACCGAATGCCTATGAGCAACTCGTTGATCGATTACTTGCCAGTCCACGTTATGGAGAACGATGGGCCAGGCGATGGCTCGATCTTGCTCGCTACGCGGATACAAATGGATATGAAAAAGATCGACCCCGGACAATCTGGCCTTTTCGAGATTGGGTCATTCGTGCATTCAATGATGATATGCCTTTTGATCAGTTCACGATCAAGCAGATTGCCGGAGACATGCTCCCCAATCCGACACCGGATGACATGATAGCCACCGGCTTTCACCGCAATACCATGCTCAATGAAGAGGGTGGCATCGATCCACTTGAGTTTCGCTACCTCGCCATGGTTGATCGTGTAGGGACCACGGGAACAACATGGCTCGGACTCACGACGGCATGTGCCCAATGTCATACCCATAAGTTTGATCCAGTGACCCACACGGACTACTTCTCCTTCATGGCTCTGCTGAATAATGCCGATGAGCCAGAATGGATTATTCCGAGTGCAGAACGTGATCGACATATTCGTGATGCTCATGTCCAAGCTGAGGAACTCTGGGAAGCATTGCCGGATCATTGGCCTTCTTCAAAGCAGTCAGATCCTGAGGTTGTTGCTGTTGAAGCACGTGAGGATAAGCTCCAATCAGGGAGGAACAAGAAGCCATCGTCCATGTTTACCAAGCGATTTGAGGCATGGCTCCAGGATGCCATGGAACAAGCGGTTCGTTGGCAGATTGTTGTTCCTGAGTTGATCGAAACAAACCTTCCCCATTTGGTGCCTCAGGAGGATGGATCGATTCTTGGTAGTGGTGACATTACAAAGAGTGATGTCTATGAACTGACGTTCCCAGCGGTTGATTATGGGGTGCGGGCTATTCGCTTAGAGGTCCTGCCAGATCCATCACTCCCAGATTGGGGGCCTGGTCTGTGCTACTACGAAGGACGCAAAGGCGATTTTTTTCTTTCGGAATTCGAGGTCTCATTGCCCGATAAAGGTACTCGCATTGAGATTGAACACGCGACAGAATCATTTGGTGGCAAGGCATTTGCTGGGAAAAAGTCATTCGGTGCCCGTGCAGCAGTTGATGGTGTGATGTCGAGTGGCTGGAGTACCAATGGGCATCAAGGTCAGCCGGAAGCGGCAGTTTTTTGTCTCTCACAGCCCATCCAGCCTGGTACATCGATACAGGTGACAATGCGATTTGAACGTCATTTTGCATGTTCCTTAGGACGATTTCGTGTGAGTTTTACAGATGATGAACATGCCGAGGCCCACGGTATGACGTCGGAGGAAGAATTGGCCCTCATCACACCAGTAGAACAACGAACACCAATGCAGAACAAACGTCTCTTGCGACGATTTCTGGCAACGGCTCCTGAGCTGAGTGATCAGATGAAAGAAATCAAACGTTTGGAACGAGTCAGTCGGGAAGGGCTTTCGACACTCGTTCTGCGTGAGCGATCACGTGACAATCCACGACCCACATATCGGCATCATCGCGGTGAATTTCTCTCGCCAAAAGAAGAAGTGGTTCCCGCTGTTCCTGCCTTCCTTCCACAACTCCCACATGATGGTCCTCGGAATCGTCTTGCGCTTGCGCGTTGGCTTGTATCTGAAGAGAATCCCCTGACGGCTCGAGTTGTTGTGAACAGGCACTGGCAGGCTTTCTTTGGCCAGGGAATCGTCAAAACAGTTGCTGACTTTGGATATCAGAGTAGCCCACCCAGTCACCCTGACATGCTTGACTGGTTGGCTGTGACCTTCATGGCACCTGCAGCACAAGGAGGTCTTGGCTGGTCATCCAAGTCACTGCATCGTCTTATCGTGACCAGTGCGACGTATCAACAGTCCTCGGATGTGACGCACGTTGCCTTGAGCAAGGACCCTGAGAATACCCTCCTCGCACGTGGCCCAAGAATGCGATTGGAAGCTGAGATGATTCGAGATGGCTTTCTGAAAGCTGCTGGTCTTTTGTCAACAAAAATGTTTGGTCCTGGCGTGAAGCCCCCTCAACCATCCGGTGTGATGGAGGTGGCGTACGGGAATCCGAAATGGCAAACCAGTCAAGGAGAGGATCGATATCGACGCGGTGTGTATACATTTCGAAAGCGTACGGCTCCTTTTGCATTTACAACGACATTTGATGGGCCAACAGGTGAGGTCTGTATTGCGAATCGAGAGGTATCCAATTCTCCACTTCAGGCTCTTACTCTTTTGAATGATCCGATGTTCCTGGATGTCGCACGGTCTCTCGGGCGAGTTGCCATGACTGCTGGAGACTCGGACACGGTTCGATTACAGGCCCTTGCTCGCAAGGTGCTTTCTCGTGATTTTGATGCGACAGAGATTGTAATACTCTCAAAGTATTTGGATGTTCAGAGACGACGGCTTATTCATGGCACCTTAGAAGCAGCTGAGCTTATGGCAGTAAAACAGAAGAAGGGAAAAATGATTGAGGAACTTCAAGAAGAAGCTGCTTGGATGCTTGTGGCACGAACGATTATGAATCTCGATGAGGCGATTGTGAAACGATGAATCAAGACACTCTGCTCCAACACACGAGGCGACATTTCTTCAATGATTGTGGTATTGGTGTTGGAAAAATAGCCTTAGCAGGGCTGCTTTCTGATGCATTTGGCATGACGGCCCAAGCAGCATCAGCACCTGATCCCATGGCGGCACGGCCATCACATTTTCCTGGTCGAGCCAAGGCCGTCATCCAGCTCTTCATGGCAGGTGCTCCAAGTCAGCTGGAGTTGTTTGATTCCAAGCCAAAGCTTGCTGCCATGGAGGGAAAACCAATACCACCAGAAGTTATTGGGGGAGCGCGATATGCATTTATACGCCCGGATGCAGCGGTGCTTGGCCCTCGTTATGCATTTTCACGGCATGGTCGTTGTGGGGCTGAACTCTCAGAAATGTTACCGCATCTTGCAGGTGTGGTGGATGACATTGCCATCGTCAAAAGTTGTCGTACTGATCAGTTCAATCACGCTCCTGCGCAGATCTTCATGAATTGTGGATTTGCTCAACCTGGTCGCCCAAGCATTGGATCATGGGTGACGTATGGCTTAGGAAGTGAAAGTGAGGATCTGCCAGCGTTTGTTGTCATGAGTACGGGAAAGGGTATCAGCGGTGGGGCTGCAAATTGGTCGAGTGGTTTTCTTCCAAGTGTGTACACAGG
>JBDOMS010000686.1:0-4235 GCA_039831735.1 Pirellulales bacterium | reverse complement strand
AAGAAACGTGTTAATTGTTATGAAGCGCACGCCATTCTCCACAAGTCTTCGAGCGAGAAGACAGCACTGTCCAAAGCGATTCAGGCCGTACCGTTCACGAACTTTTTTGGGCTCTTGAGACAGGTCAAAAGCAAGCCTCGCTCGCTCACTGGTCATCATGCGATAGGCCGTTTGGAAGTTTTCATCAAGGAGTCGTGCATCTTCACTGGACTCAAAACTTTTTGTTGTACTGTCCACAAACGCACGCATTTTTCGCCGACGATTCAGCCTTTGGGTTGCAATCTGGTCCGGTGGAAGCAGATCAGGAACTCGAAAAGATGGCTTCGATGGGTCAGCCATCAGTGCAAATGGGTCGTAGGCCTTTCCAAGGAATCCTCCAGCCTGTCCATTTGGCAGGTTGCCCCCACCTCGGCCCATGAGTTCAGGAAGTACAACAAATGAAGGCAGATCACTTCGGCGACCGAGAAGATAGGATGCAACACTTCCGGCGTGAGGTGTCTGTACCCCACCGGAAAATCGACGACCCGTTTGAAGCATTTGCCAGCCTGCATCATGAACTGCAGCACCATCGTGGTGGCACGAACGCACCAATGAAAAGTGGTTGGCCATCTTCGCATGTTGAGGTAGCAGTTCAGACACTTCGAACGCGTTGGACGTTGTTCGTATTGGCTTGAAGGGCCCCCTTATTTCAGATGGGGCGTCTGGCTTCATATCCCAAAGATCGAGTTGGCTTGGACCACCTAGATTAAATATCATGATGCATGAGCGGTTCTCACAACCAGGTCGAACCAGACCCTCATTCGATGCTCTCACATACTGCGGAAGAGAGAGACCTATCGCTGAAAGCACACCAACATGAAGAAAATCTCTTCGTTTGGGAGCTGTTCCACAAAGGCGGGCTTTTGTCTCGGGGCTATGAAACTCAAGCATGGCGGCTCCTGAAAGCTCTTGGACCTTAGGCATTCAGTTTTCTATTCTACCTTGAATGATGGACAAGCGGGAGAACGCTTTTCAACGGTATATTCCATGATCCTCGTCAAAAGCTACAGTTATTAACTCATCATAAGACGTCGAGAACACTTCATGATTGGGAAAGCTCATATTCGGATTGAAACCATCTACACGTGTTCTGAATGTAGTGTCTAAGGCGGTCTTGTGAATAGTTTTGTGGGATGTGAAGAAAGCCAGACTCTGCATCGTTGCTTTGACACCATGCTCTCGCAAGCCACATGGAATAGTTGCATACGTAATCCCCAGGATTGTATGCCACGGTTGTCTCACTTGTCTGAGGAAGCCTAAGTGTTGTGAATCCTGCTTGTCTGGGACATCCACGCTGAAAGGTTTTTCGTTCGATACGCAGTTTTCTTGCCCGGGGATGCTGCCCAAGGCCAATGATGATCTTGGGTTGCACGGCATTAAACACGTTGATAAACATCTGACGCCTAAAACAAACATCAAAGATATGGGGTACTGTGTTTCTCGGGAGTGTTAGCGTTCGAAGTGTTGTCTCTGTAATATTCGTGCGGTACTGCTTATACGGTCCAAACCCATACACCAATATGCGAGGAGATGACGTCATGACTTTAGAGAGCATACGCTCAAACGGAGCAAAAGATGTGAAATTTGATGCTATTGCATAATACGGGTGAGTTGAGTGGAAGGTCTCACACGCATGGAAAAAATCAGTTCCACGGCATGCCTTCAGTATACTTAGGTCTTAAAATCCCAAAAGAAGACATGCAACACAAAAGTGTGCAACATAGGTCAGGCTCCGTATGACAAACAGGAGAAAATATTGATGAAGCCATTTATCCGCTCTTTCGTGCTCGCATTCGTACTCGCTGGGTCATCATTGCATGCTGTGACCCACCCTAAAGAAAACACATCAATTGAAAATCCAGATGATTCAGCGGGGATGCGGGCTGTGCAGGTGTTTCTCCTGATGGGACAATCAAACATGATTGGGTTTGGAAAAATACATGGACAGGAGGAGGGTTCTCTCGAGTATGCGGTCAAACAAAAAGAACTCTATCCGTACCTCAATAACACGTCGCAAGAATCCGAATGGAATGAACGACATGATGTTCGATATGTGCAGACAATGGGAAGCGGTTTGGCGAACGGAAAAATTTTGAAAAATGAGTGGCTGACTGTCTCGGGGCGGTCAATTGGGCCAGAGCTTGGCATTGGGCATCGCCTTGGCGAATGCATCAACGATGCACCTGTGCTACTGCTTAAAAGTTGCATTGGAAACAGGGCATTGGGATGGGATCTTCTTCCTCCCGGAAGTGATGGATTTGAATATACAGACAGTCAGGGAAAAACATGGATACATCCAGCATATAAAGGTACACCAGAACGATGGCTGAAAGGCACTGAGCCCACTCCGATTAAATGGTATGCAGGGATGCAATATGACGGGGATGTGCAGCGTGCAAACGTAATCCTAGGTGAAATTTCTACCTATGTCCCGCACCTACCAGTTCGTTCCGGCGCGATTCCATTTCAGGTAGCTGGTTTTTTCTGGTGGCAGGGTGATCGGGATAGTCGAAGCGAAGCCCTTTCGAGTAGGTATGAAAAAAACCTCGTGCACCTCATCAAGACGTTGCGAAAGGATTTTGATGCGCCACATGCAAAGTTTGTGTGTGCATCCCTTGGACAGACAAAGAAGGGAGACGCTACAGGTGGTGGAAAAATTCTTGATGCAATGCTTCATGTTGATGGTGCATCGGGAACATACCCCGAGTTTCGAAACAATGTTGCCAGTGTGTATACTCACCCCTTGTCAAAGGGAGGAAGTTCAGGAAGTCATTATGATAAACATGCTGAGACATATATGAACGTTGGAGAGGCTATGGGGGAGGCGATGGTTCGACTTCTGCAGTCGGGTAGGAACAACTGAGCACGATTCTGATGTGTCACTGCATCGTAGTATTGTGGCGGTTGCACAAAATGGCCACGGTTTTATTTTACTGCTCAATAACAACTATGTGCAGGTCTAGTACCACGGTTGGTGTTCAAAAGGCCATTGATGTCCTTCTTTTTATAAAACTTTCCTTGTGCTACCGTTATGAAGAAACATATGTGCTAAAGTCATAAAATGAAAAAGAATGGATCAATCTGATCAAACCTTAGCGAAGGGATGTACGGTGATGAAGCGAATAGTGTCTTCCTGTGTAGTGATCGTGTGTATTGTCATATTTGATCAATCCTGTTTTTCACAGCAGATGACATTCCAGTCTTTTCTGGATCGATTTGACAGCAATAACGACAAACTGATTCAAAAGGATGAAGCAAAGAATTTACTCCTCAAAAATTTTTCACGCGTTGATACAAATAGTGATGGTCAACTTGATGAAAGGGAAATCAATTCGTTAGTAAAACGATTGTCGGCAGCTGGTCAAAATAGACGACAAGGAGGACAAAGAGATCAACAACCCATCCCAGATTCTGTTCGGATGGAGGAGGATATCTCCTACCGAGAGGGCTCAAGTAAAAAATGGAAGATTGATATTTACTATCCGTCTACTCCATCGACGACGAGGCGCCCCGGAATTGTCTTTGTTCACGGTGGTGGATGGCGTAGTGGTGATAAAGGAACTGGCTTGTGGCGAAGTCTTCCTGTGAGTTATGCAGAAAAAGGGTTTGTGTGCATCTCTGTCAACTACCGCCTTTTAGACGAGGCCTCGTTTCCCGCGTGTATTGAGGACTGTAAAAACGCGGTTCGTTGGCTCCGTGCTCATGCCGACATGTATTCATTAGATCCTAATAGGGTTGGAGCGTTTGGTATTTCTGCAGGTGCACACCTGGTTGCCATGCTGGGTTTGGCAGATCGAGATGTAGGCCTTGAGGGAGATGGTCCGTATAAGGATGTTTCGAGTCAGGTTCAGTCGGTCGTGTGTTGTGCGACGCCAACAAACTTTCTGAATTGGGATGGCACGTCGCCACGCCAAGAAGAACGAGTGGCTCGATTTTTTCCAGATCTTTCGGCAGCAGACGCTCTGAAGATGGTTGAGAAGGTCTCACCGATTACGCATGTCCGAAAAGACATTCCGTTTCTGGTCATCCATGGAACGGCAGACACGACTGTACCGATCTATCAGGGTGACTGTTTTGTGGAGGCTCTCAAGCAAGCGAATGCCGATGTCACGTATATTCGTGTCGAAGGTGCTCGCCATGGAGTCTTTGCGCAGTCGAGTGACAAAACGTATCCAGCCACTGAAGCGTTTTTCAAT
>JBDOMS010000621.1:0-19109 GCA_039831735.1 Pirellulales bacterium | reverse complement strand
TGAATACCAGCAAAATCTTCGTAGTCTTGGTTTGCGTCCACGAGGCGTTCGTTCCTCACGCGAGGTTCCAGCTGAGACCCAAGGAGGACAAGCCGAGGGGCGTCGTAGCAGACCACCAAGTGAATATCGTGAGCAGGTACGAGCTTTTTTGCAGGGCACAAGTAGCGAATGACACATTCTTGTGATGCAATGTTTCAAGGGCCGCGATACCTCGTCGCCTTTAGTCCGAAGCGAGTTTCGCACTGTTTCACAGACGTGTTGATTCTTGGTGGAGGCTTGGCTGGTCTAAGGGCAGCGTTAGCGGTCGATCCAAGCTTGTCAGTAACGGTTGTATCAAAGGATGATCTTCGAAGTTCATCAAGCCAATGGGCGCAGGGTGGTATTGCTGGGGTCATTGATCCTGAGGATCGATTTGATCACCACATTGCTGACACAGTGGTTGCCGGAGGAGGTCTCTGTCATGAGGCAACGGTTGACACAGTTGTTCGTGAAGCTCCCAGCCGTATCAATGAACTGATCGCTTGGGGGACAAGGTTTGATGCGCGTGACGGTTCACTTGAGCTAGGCAGGGAGGGTGGTCATAGCCATCACAGGATCGTTCATGCACTTGGAGATTCCACTGGCCGTGAAGTCATGCGGGCTGTTATTCAAAAAACAAAAACACTTGAGAATCTTCAAGTATGGCCTGAAACATTCACCATTGATCTTCTTACTCATGAGGGCCTTTGCCGAGGGGCAATTGTATGGAATCCTGCACACGGCAAGACAATCGTATGGGCCCAACGAACTATTCTTGCCACAGGTGGGCTCGGTCAGATTTATCGAGAATCTACCAACCCAGCAGGGGCAAGTGGTGATGGCGTTGCACTAGCTTGGCGTGCTGGGGCCGAAGTGCAAGACATGGAATTTATGCAGTTTCACCCAACAGTCCTGTACATTGCTGGAGGTTCAAGGAGCCTCATCACTGAGGCTGTTCGAGGAGCCGGTGCCCACCTTGTTGACCGTCATGGGCGACGATTTATGCCGGACTTTGATGATCGGTCCGAGCTTGCTCCGCGAGATGTTGTCTCTCGTTCAATAACTGAAATTATGCAGCGTACACATCATTCAAATGTGTATCTTGACTTATCTCATCTGGACTCAGAAATGGTTCGCCAGCGATTTCCTAATATGGCTGAAATTTGCAGCAAGTTTGGGCTTGACCTAACACAGGATAAAATTCCTGTTCGCCCTGGCGCTCACTATATGATTGGAGGAGTGCGAGTAGATGAGAATGCACGAACGTCTGTCCCAAGGCTTTTCGCCGCTGGTGAGGTAACTTCAAGCGGCTTACACGGGGCAAACAGACTTGCGAGCAATAGTCTCTTGGAAGGTCTGGTGTATGGGGCTCGCGCTGGAGAGGTAGCCAGCCAGGAGATAATCTCAAACGGCAATGAACAGCGTCACAACGATTTTCATGTGCCCATGCTCGAAAACTGTCGGCAAGACAACCCTGTCAAATCAGAAACGGTCTCTGGAACTCTTGACTTAGGTGATATTCGAAATTCACTGCGCTCACTTATGTGGAGACACGTTGGTGTTGAAAGAAGTGGACCGCAGTTGGCAGAAGCCTTATCGACAGTCGTGAGTTGGTGTCGATACGTTTTACCAAGACAATTTTCAGACTCATCCGGGTGGCAACTCCAAAACATGCTGGAGTCAGCCCAACTCATGATTCATGCGGCAATCGTACGGGAAGAAAGTCGTGGAGTCCATTACCGGTGTGATCACCCTAATCCTAAAAATGACAACTGGAAAGTTCATGTCAGTTGGCAGCGAGGATGTTCAAGTCCTCAAATTGTCCCAGTTCCTGCTTCTACTGAGTCAAGAGAGTCGAGTTTTTCAGTAGAATGAGCCAACATGTGCTCCTTGAGCCGTCCATGGACGGGGGATTGCCGAGATTAAATTTCAAGTAAAAATGGTAGAAAGCTTTTGCAAGGCCTTTTGTCGGCTTTCACCAAGAGGATCTAAAACATGGATGACACCACCACCACCAGCAAACCAGCCATGATTGAAGCGGATGGACTGACAAAGTATTACGGTCAATTCATAGCGACTGAGGATATTTCTTTTCGTGTGCCGCGTGGTGAGATTGTTGCATTTCTTGGCCCGAATGGTGCGGGTAAAAGTACAACGATGAAGATGCTCACGGGTTATCTAGCTCCTTCAGCAGGTAGCGCACGAGTAGCTGGCTTCGATATGTCGACAGACCGACTCAAAGCTGCTGCTCGGTTAGGGTATCTTCCTGAAAACGGTCCCCTGTATCCAGATATGACACCGCGTAGTTTGCTTGAGTTCTTTGCAGACGCTCGAGGACTTTCCCGGGATCATCGTGAGCGACGTATAGAAGCGGTTGTCAAGCAATGCGAACTTGGAAGTGTTATCGGGAAGGCAATTGGGAAGCTTTCCAAGGGATATCGACAGCGAGTTGGAATGGCACAGGTCCTCCTGCATGAGCCTGATGTTCTTATCTTAGATGAGCCAACGAGTGGACTTGATCCAAATCAAATTCGTGAAGTTCGGGATACAATTCGAAAACTTGGTCAACAAAAAACAATTCTGCTGTCAACGCATATTCTTCAAGAGGTTGAGGCAATGGCTGACCGAGTTATTCTCATTGCTGACGGTCGACTACGTTTTGACGGTACGCCGGCTGACTTAAGACAGAATGGTCAAAGTCTCGATGAACGGTTTCGTGAACTGACGCGGAGTGGCGCTGCCTAGTTAAGGATAAAGGATTCTCATCAATGAAATGGTACGTACTGGATGCTGTATTTAAGAGAAACTTTGTTTCCTACTTTTCAAATCCCACAGGCTATGTTTTCATCTGTGTGTTTGTCTTGCTAGGTTCGTTGGCTGCCTTCTGGCCACCTGAATTCTTCAACTCAAACTTAGCGAATCTCGATCAACTAAATCGATATCTCCCCTACATTCTTCTTGTCTTTGTGCCGGCAATTACAATGAGTGTGTGGGCTGATGAGAGGAGGCAAGGGACGGATGAACTCTTGCTCACAATTCCAGCAAGTGACCTTGAGGTTGTCTTTGGGAAGTATTTAGCAGCAGTTGGAATTTTTACAGTTGCTCTTCTGTTTTCCTGCATCTGTAATCTTGTCATTCTTCTGCGATGGGGCACACCGGATGGGGGTCTTTTTCTCTCAAACTACCTTGGTTATTGGTTTACTGGTTTGGCTATGTTGGCGATTGGGATGGTTGCTAGCTTTTTGACGAGCAATCTGACAGTTGCCTTCATCCTCGGTCTGCTGTTCAATGCTCCTCTTGTTGTTGCTGATCAGGCTAACTCAGTGATGGGGCCTCAGTGGGCAGAGCGGGTTCGTGGCTGGAGCCTGTCCGAACACTTCTCAGATTTTGGACGAGGTATCGTCAGTCTCAGTAGCATCTCTTATTTTGTAGGTATTGCGGCGATTTGCTTGTATGTTGCCATGGTCTTGATTGGACGGAGACATTGGACTGGTCGCCGGGATGGTAGCCAGATGGGCGTGCACTATCTGGTTCGTACCCTTGGTGTTGCGACAGCCGCAATGGGGGCCGTGCTTCTTTTTCGAAGCCTTGACGTGAGAGCTGATTTGTCAGCTGAGCAAATTAGTTCGCTTGCTCCTGATACTCGACGCTTGCTTTCAACACTTGAGGCTCCGCGGCCTATAAATATTACTGCGTATGTGAGTCCTACGGTCCCAGAAGATTATGCTCAGCCGAGACTTACCCTGCTCAATATGTTGAGGCAATTTGAGCGGCTTGGTCGAGGTAAAGTTCAGGTTCAGGTTATTGATACTGAGCCAAAAACGGAAGCAGCATCTCTGGCGAGTCAGCAGTTCGGGATAGAGCCTGTCACTGTGATGTCCCGAGTTCGGGGAGCGTATCGAGAAGAACAGATTTTTCTTGGATGTGCTTTTCAATGTGGCTTGGAAAAAGTCATTGTGCCGTTTTTTGATACGGGGACTCCCGTTGAATATGAGTTAATTCGCTCTATTTCTACAGTTGCTCAGCAAAAGCGAAGGCGGTTAGGTGTTCTCTCTACGGATGCAAATCTGTTTGGAGGATTTGACATGTCCTCCGGTCAGCAGAGTCCACGGCAGCCTGTTCTTGAGGAACTGGAGAAGCAGTATGATGTGGTGCAAGTCGATGCGTCAGCACCGATAACCGAAAGTTACGATGTGCTTCTTGCGGTGCAGCCTTCATCGTTGGGGCCGGAGCAGATGGGGCATTTTGTTGCTGCTGTTGCAGCGGGGCAGCCCACAGCTATTTTTGAGGATCCTCTTCCTGTGCTCATGATGGGTGTTCCGGGCACATCGCAACCGCGTCGAAGCCCCGGTGGGCCAATGGCTATGTTTGGTGGAGGGCAACAGGGGCAGCCTAAAGGCGATATCAATCAATTGTGGCAGACGTTAGGTGTGAAGTTAGCATCCGGAGGTCGCCCAGCAATGGGACAGATGGGTTCTAGTCCGTTTGTTATTTGGCAGGACTACAATCCGCACATCAAACTTGAGTTGCCAAGTGAGTTTGTATTCATTGATGCAAATTTGAGAGATCTTGAAAGAGGTAAATCTGTTGCAGGATTCAATGAAGAGCAACCAATTACAGCAGGTTTGCAGGAGGTATTATTTCCTTTCCCGGGCGCTCTCTCGAAAGACGATGCTGCCAATATTGAATGGGTGCCTCTCGCGCAAACATCGAGTCGTTCAGGAACGATTGATGTCAATCAGATTATGGCAAACCCAGGTGACATGAGAATGCTTCGTAATTTTGAGCAACCAGGCAAGCAGGCCATGGTACTTGCTGCCTTTGTTGAAAGGCAGCAAGCTGTCAAGAATGAGATTACAGAAGAGAGTGTTGACGAGGCTGAACTCACAGAGTTGCCCAAGCCAATTCGGGCTGTCGTGGTGACGGATATTGATTTGATGGAGGGTCGTATTTTTGGCCTTCGAAATCGTCCAGATGAGGTTTTTGGTCTTGATTTTGACAATGTCTCCTTTGTGCTTAATGTGCTCGACTTTTTGGCTGGAGATGATCGTTTTATTGAAATTCGTAAGAGGAAGCCAAAGCATCGCACATTAGAGCGCATAGAGGATGCTGTCGCTGAATCTCGAGAGCAGGCAGACCTTCAGCGGGCAGCCTTCCTTGCTGAGTTTGATAAGGCTGAGCAAGATGCTAACGCTGAGATGCAAAAAGAGATCGGTGAGTTCGAAAAGAAAATCAAGGACATGGAAACGCAAGGAGACGCTGATCCGCAGGCCGCCATGCAGGCTGTTCAGCAATTGGCAAGTCGGCAAAGGCTCGCTCAGCGTCGGCTTGACACAAAGGTAGAGCAGCTAAAACGAAGGCGTGATTCAGAGATTGATGATGTCGAGCGAAAGCTAGAAAGTAAGATTCGGCAAGAGCAGGATCGGCAGAAGTGGCTCGCTGTACTTTTGCCCCCGATTCCACCATTAGTGGTTGCCTTTATGGTTTTCTTTCGACGTCGAGCTAAGGAGCGTGAGGGTGTGGCTAAATCACGTCTGCGATAAGTTCATGCAAAAAAGTTTAAGAAATTCTGGGAGATTTTTTGATGAATGATCATAATGCAACGGACCCAACGTCTCCAGTAATGCGAAAGACATTTGTTTTCGTTTGCGTGGGCATCGGCATGCTTCTGTTGGGAGCGATTGCGCAGCCACGATTCAAGAACAAGGAAGTAGAGCCTGAATCTGAGCGGCTTCTTTTTCCACAGTTTTCAGATGCTGGGAAAGCATCCAGTTTGGAAATTCTCACATATGATGACGAGTTGGCGACTCTTCAGCCATTCAAGGTCGTCAAGACTGGTGGTGTCTGGGTGCTTCCATCTCAGCAAAATTATCCTGCTGATGCGAAGGATCAACTTGCGGTAGCAGCGACGGAACTTATCGATCGACCAATTTTAGAAATCGTGAGTGATTCGCCAGGTGATCATGAAACTTACGGGGTTATTGAGCCAGATGCTGACAAAATTCAGCCAGGCATGACAGGTATCGGTCAATTGATTGAAATTCGAGATGCTGCTGGGTCAAAACTAGCTGGTCTCATCATTGGAAAAGAGGATAAGCGTCCAGGGGGTTCGGAGGGTGGTCGGACTCTTCGGTTTGTGCGTAAGGCGGGTCAGGACAGGGTGTATCGGGTGGAACTTGATACCTCAAAGTTTTCGAGTCGTTTTGGAGACTGGATCGAAAAGGATTTACTGCAACTATCTCCGTGGGATGTTCATCGTATCGAGCTTGATGATTACACGCTGGGTGCTGTTGAGTCGAATGGACGTCTCATGGTAGAGCAGCAACGAAAAAGTCGCATCAGCCTTTCCTATGACGATAAAGGAGGGGAATGGTCGCTCGACTCCCTTGAAGTGTTTGGGGAGGATAAAAAGCCCAAGAAAGAGTCGATTAAAGAGGATGAGGAACTTGCATCGGCGAAACTAAACGATCTTCGAAATGCGCTTGGTGACCTCAAAATAATTGATGTCGCTCGTAAGCCCTCTGGTCTGAGTGCAGACCTCAAGGCAGCTGAACAGTTTACTGGCGATCCAGAGGCTGTTGCTTCGATGCAGCAGCGAGGTTTTCTGCCGCTCCAAAGTGGAGAAATACTTTCTACGGATGGACAGACGATTGTTGGAATGAAAGACGGTGTTGAATACGTATTGCGATTTGGTTCACCAACAACAGCAGTTGAAGGCCAATCTGATGTTGGTGAGAAAAATGATGCGAGTGCGGATGGGGGTGAAACAAGTGGTCGATACTTACTTGTGATGGCCCGTGTAAACAAGAGTCTTGTTCCAAAGCCGGAAATGGAAGAAGTGCCAGAAATGCCATCTTCTGAAAATGAAGAGGAAAAGGCCGACGTCAAGAAAGAAAAAGATGATAAAGGTGCAGAAGAGGACAAAGAGACTGAAGAGAAGGAAGTGACCGCAAGTGACGAGGATGAGAAAACGGATAATCCGGTTGAAGGTAATCAGAAGGACATCAAGGAAGAAAAAGATGATCTAAAAGAAAAAAAGAATGATGCGGAGGAAAACAAATCTGCTCCTGAAAAAAAGGATTCGGCTCAGAAAGATACAGCTGCAGAGGCATTGAAAAAAGCTGATGAGGCAGAAGCAGATGCTCAGGCTGCTCTGGAGGAACGTCGACGCGTGGAGCGAGAAAATCGTCTAAAGCAGGAAGAGTACGATGAAAAAATAGAGGCAGCACAGAAAAAAGTGCGTGATCTGAATGCCCGTTTTGCAGATTGGTACTACGTTGTGTCTGATGCTGAATGTGAAAAAATTCGCCTTGAGAGAAATGCAGTGATTCAGAAAAAACCTGCCGAAAACGAAGAAGAAACCAAGTAACCTCGGCGAGCACAGATGTCCGACATCCTTACTTCGCCGCGATCATCTCGTTATGGCAAAACCCTGGGTTTCCGACTGAGGGGAATAGGTAGTGAAGTTCCTGATAATGTTGTGACAAATGCTGATTTGATGCATCTTGGTTGTGACCCTGAGTGGATTGTTGAGCGTTCTGGTATTCATCAGCGGCGACATGCTTCTCCGGACACTGCGAGCAGTGATCTTGCGATTTCAGCAGCTCAAAAAGCATGTGCTTTATCAGGTGTTGATTCAAAGTCCATCGATCTACTGGTGCTTGGAACGTTCACGCCAGACACGTGCCTGCCATCCACTGCTTGCATTGTGCAAGAAGCACTCGATCTTGATGCTCCAGCCATGGATGTTACGGCAGCATGTGCAGGATTTGCCTATGGTCTTATTACGGCGGCTCAATTTCTTGCATCAGGAGCGAGTCAGTTTGCGCTTGTTGTGGGTGTCGATACTAATTCCCGAGTTGCAAATCCAGCTGATATTAAAACGTGGCCACTGTTTGGTGATGGGGCAGGTGCAGTACTTCTAGAGGCAACCGGTAAGAAAAATGAAGGATTGTTGTCTCATTCTCTTGGCTCGGATGGTCGTGGAGCAGACTTACTCATTTGTCCAATGAGTGGATCACGACAGCCTGTTACGCCTGAGGGAGCAGCGCGTGGCGATCAGTTTATGCAAATGGAAGGTCGGGCCGTTTTTAAGTGGGCTATTCGTCTTGTGGAAGAGAATATTCGGCAGGTTGTTGAGCGTGCAGGATTATCTTTCGAAGATGTCGATCTTTTTGTTCTTCATCAAGCAAATGCTCGAATTATAGAAGGTGTGCGATCAACGTTATCAATACCGAAAGACAAAATGTTTATGAATCTGGATCGTTACGGAAATACTTCAAGTGGTTCGATTCCTTTAGCCCTTGATGAGGCTTGGCGCGCTGGCCGCGTAGGGCCGGGCAGTACAATCGTAATTTGTGGTTTTGGTGGCGGACTGGCCTGGGGAAGTGCAGTTTGGAAGTTGTAGTTATGAGGATGCTGTGTCTCGGGTGAACGGTTGAATGGAGTGGTGTTCTCGTCGACTCATTGAGAACTGAAAGGAATACTCATGAATGAATCAAAAGTAAAATCATTGCCAGCCCGTGAAGACGTCAAGCTAGATGATACTTGGGATCTTGCCAGTCTTTTTCATTCGGACTCTATGTGGGAAGAGTCACTGGCAGCATGGGAAAAACGTATTCCCGAATATGATTCATTTGTTGGCACACTCACAACAGGTGCAGCAAGACTTGCAGCGTGCTTGGCCTTTGACCTTGAGATGGAAAGAGAAGGAGATCGACTTGGAACATATGCCCATCTTCGGGCTACTGAGGATCAAGCTGCGCCAGACGCCCAGCGAATGATAGGCCGATTTCAACATGTTGCGACACGAGCAAATGAAAAAGCAAGTTTCATTCAGCCTGAAATCATGGCAATACCATCAGAGACATTGGGTGAATGGATAGATCTTCCGATTCTGGATGAATATCGATTATTGCTCAAACGGCTGACTCGTACGCGACCACACGTGCTTTCAGAAAGTGAGGAAAAAATACTTGCCATGCAGGGAACATTCGCTGGAACTGCTGGCAAGGTATTCCGTCAACTCACAGATGCAGATATGAAATTTGGAACTGTTGTAAATGGCAGTGGAGAGCAGGTTGAACTCTCAAATGCGACGTTCATCACTTTGCTTCATGATAGTTCAGTAGAGGTGCGGCGCACTGCTTTCAAAAAGTTTTATGAACAGTATGAAAATCATGCACATACCCTTGCAGCAACGCTTTCTGGCTCAAATGAACGAGATGTCTATGCTTCTCGAGTTCGTAATTATTCGAGTGCAGTGGAAGCAGCACTTTTTTCAGATAACGTACCCCTTGCCGTGTACGATCAGCTTATTGCTGCGGTGCGAGAGCACTTGCCAGTGGTTCATCGATATTTCAATCTTCGAAAACGGGTTCTCGGTTTGGAATCCATTCATCACTATGACTGCTATGTTCCTCTTGTACCAGAGTTGGAGCAGCATCATTCTTGGGATGCAGCTGTTAATGTGATTCTTGAATCGCTTCAACCCTTGGGGGACGCGTACTGCTCGGAACTTGAGGAAGGTCTCAGGGGTAGATGGTGTGATCGCTATCCAAACAAAGGCAAGCAATCAGGTGCGTTTAGTTCTGGTACATATGATTCAGACCCATACATCTTGATGAATTTCCAAGAAGAAGCAATTGAGCATGTTTTTACTCTTGCGCATGAGGCTGGGCATTCAATGCATACGCGAATGTCGAGTAAGGCTCAACCGTTCCAATATGCCAGCTACACCATATTTGTGGCAGAAGTTGCCAGCACATTTAACGAACAACTTCTTACGCGAATGCTTCTCCAAAAAGCCACATCACCGCAAGCGAAGGCAGCGATTATCTGTAGAGAGATTGATTCAATTCGATCGACAATTGTTCGTCAGACGATGTTTGCCGAATTTGAAAGGCAAAGTCATGCTTTGGTCGAGTCAGGAGAGCCCTTGACTCTTGAGAGTATTCGTCAAACATACCGAGGCTTGCTCGATGCATATTTTGGTTCAGATTTTGCAATAGATGACGAATTAGAATTAGAATGTCTTAGAATCCCTCACTTTTATAGTGCGTTTTATGTTTACAAGTATGCCACTGGTTTGGCCGCTGCCATTAGCCTTGCAGAGAACGTTGTAGACGGAGGTACAACGGAACTTTCAGCATACCAAAAGTTTCTTCAAGGAGGTTGTTCCAGGTGGCCATTAGAATTGTTGCGAGACGCAGGTGTTGATCTTGAAAAGCCTCAGCCTGTTGCCACAGCACTGACGCGATTTGCCGATCTTGTCAACGAGTTGGAAGGGCTCATCTAAGATGATCAAAAAAGTGTTTTCTTTATAGACTGCGAGCAAGCGAGATTAGTGTTCGTACCAAAGCTCCCGTGCCTCCTCCGTCAATCCACGGCCTGGGTTTTTCTGCAAAGGCTGGGCCCGCAATATCGATATGCGTCCATGGGGTATCTCCAACAAACTGCTCCAAGAATTTTGCAGCCGTTATCGCACCACCCCATCTCCCATTCCCAACATTTTTGATATCAGCCACCTCACTTTTTATCTGGCTGTCATATTCAGCAAACATGGGTAATTGCCAGACGGGTTCACCCATGTCGTGAGCGGACTGGATGACGTGGTCGCAAAGTGGTTGGTTGTTGCTGAATAGTCCGGCAACATCTAGTCCAAGTGCGACGACGCAAGCACCAGTGAGAGTAGCGGCATCAATTATTCGTTTTGTGCCCAGCCCACGAACAACATCGAGAACATCAGCAAGCACAACCCTTCCTTCTGCATCTGTATTATGAATCTCAACAGTCGTGCCGCTGCGAGCAGTAATAACATCTCCTACTTTGTATGCAGCTGACCCAGTCATGTTTTCAACAAGTCCGATTGCAGCAACAATGTTAATGGGTAACTTCATGGCGGCAATCGTAGATGCAGCAGCTAACATCGTAGCGCCTCCAGCCATGTCACATTTCATATGCAACATGCCATCAGGACTTTTGAGAGAAAGTCCACCGGAATCAAAGGTGACACCTTTTCCAACAAGTGAGACATCCGGTTGAGATGAGTCGTTACGGCCGTTGTAATGCATGAGTACGAGCCGTGGTCGCCGATGTCCTCCACGGCCAACAGCAAGTATTCCTCTACAGCCTTCTTGAGTAAGTTTTTCCTCATCCCAGATTTCAATTTTCATGCCTGTTTTACCGGCAGCGGCACATGCATGATCGGCGAATGATTCTGGGTACAGATCATCAGGTGATAGATTCACAAGATGACGGGCAAGGTTGACTCCGTCACCAAGCAGGCCACCATTTTGAACCGTATCATTTTTCGTATTGATCCAAATCGTGTTCTTGAAGGGTGTTCGTTTCTTTTTTGATCGATAAATGTCCTGTCCAATCATACCAGACATCGCACCGGCAACAGCTTGCTCCACGTGTTTGTCAGTCCAATAATCATCAGCAACGAATGCAACCTTTGCGCGTGGAGAAGCTGCTAATTGACGGGATGCTGCTGCGGCCGCTCGAAAAAGAATGCCTGAGTCAACGTCTTCACGCTTTCCGAGACCAACAATGAGGAGGTGCGGAGTGGCGAGCCCAGCAGGCTCAAAGAGTGATGTGCACTGGTAGCGTTCCCCTGATAGTTCGCCTTGTTCTATCAGCTTTGAGAGGAGCCCATCTGTTGCCTTATTAATCTCTGCAGCTTTCCCACGGCCCACATCACCCTCAGAAAGAAATACAACAAGTGCATCAGTTTGGAAGGAACCAAGATCGTACTGAGTCGTGGTGCGTACGCTCGACGCAGAATACTGGAACGAGAGTTCTTTTGTCATGACTTAATCCTCTTAATCCTTTGTTGTAATCATTTTATCTGCTGATGGTAGTTCAATCTCCATGGATCGACTACGGTGAGAAGTACAGGGAGGACGACCAGATTACCAAGCAATCCACCAATGAGTGTGAGGCAGGAGAGTGCACCGAATGAAACAGTCGGAATAAAATTACTCGTAGTGAGGGCAATGAAGCCAACTACCAACGCCAACGTTGAAAAGATCATTGCGGTCCCTGCTGTCTGGTGTGCAAGTTGTATAGCGTCACGGGATGTGCAGCCATCATTGAGGTGACGCCTGTAGGCAGCAATGAAGTGAATAGAACTGTCGACAGACAGTCCCATAGACACAGCTGCAATCATGGCCGTCCCCATATTGACCGCTATTCCGGACCAGCCAAGCAATCCTAGGACGAAAAAGATTGGAAGAGCATTTGGTATGAGTGCGATGAAGCCAAGGATAACGCTGCGAAATCCAATCGAAAGCAAGCAATATATTCCAAAGGCGGCAATTAGAAATGTAAACCACTGGTCCATAATCATTTGTTGGACAAGTTGAGAGAGGAGAACGAAGAAACCAGTTACTTCTGCTGGAGGGATATTGGCTGAGCCAGGGAATAGTTGTGATACAAGTGTTCGAACTTGTTGAATAATTGCGTGTTTATCTTCCGAAGGTTGTCTCTCGTGAGAGCGCAGCATCAATCGCAACCAGCGTGATCCATCGGTTGGATCAGTGCCGATAAGTGATTTCCCGAGTTCAGGCAGTTGAGTTTCTAAAAGTTGTATGGCACGAGCGACCACCCAATTTCCAGCATGCGTCTCTTCAAGACGCTCAAGAGGAATTGGTGAGATGGATTCTAAAACATCTGCAATGCTCATGGCTTTTGTAATAGCTTGTTTCGAGACCCCATCAGGGCTGATTGTTGTAATATCATGAAGAAGTTGATTTTTGAGTTGCATTAGAGAAGAAAGATCAGTGCCATCAATCGTGTTATCGACGGGTACAAGAATATCCCATACGCCTGCTCCTCCTAACCGAGATTCGATCATGTTATAAGATTTCACAATTGGGCTTGATGAACGAAAGTTTTTCGTAAAGTCTGTCTCCACAGTAAGCCACCGCATGCCAACGATGCACAGTATGACAGTTATCAGTGCCGATCCCAGAATAGGTATGGGATGCCGGACAGTCCAATGTGTGAGGCTGTCTAATGATTTCTGAAGAGTATGCTCTCCCCATGCCTGCTGCGGATCGAACGAACCACGGCCCACGAGTGATAGCCATGGCACGCATAAAACGACAGCAACAAAAACCATGCAAGCCCCAATTGCAGTCATGATCCCAAAATCATGAACTGGCCCGACACGACTGAAAATGAGTGCGCCAAAACCAATAATATCAGTGAGGATGGCACCAAGGATCGGCCAGAAAAGCAATGACAACGTTTTGGTCATTGCCGATTCAGGATCAAGGCCAGCATTGCGATGTCGACGAAAACCAATGATGATGTGAACAGTTGTTGCTATTGCAACGACCGTGACTAGTGCAGAAAGCATTGTCGAGACCATTGTTAATGGGAGTCCAGATAGGGCGAGGATGCCCCGCGTGCTCCATAACGCAAGGAGTACAACGGCCATGGGTGCGATCACCCAGCGAATACTTCGAAAACATATGAGCAGTACAATGCCTGCCAGCAAACCAGCTGTTGTACCCAATACGTTTCCGTCCCGCTGCAACATTGCAAAGCCATCACGAAGCATGACAGGCTCACCAGCAACTGTTCCAGAAGGATATGCCTTCATGTATGAACGAATTTCATCAATAGCTTTTGCACGGGAACTCGCCTGATTTTCACCTAAGGTTTCTGAATTGGATGGTGCAAGGACGCATACTACAGCAGCTGTACAATGATCTTCTCCAACGGCATATCCTTCCATGAGTTGTATAATTTTTTTAGCTGTGGGACTTGATTCAGTATCAATAATCCGGTCTCCAAGGGGAGTACTTGCAATGCTTGTCGCCGAGTCTATTGATGGCAGTTGATGCAGTTTGTTCGTCAGAGCACGAAGACGTTTGATACCAGAAGTAGTGAAGAGGTTTGGGTCATGGTAGGCAGCAAGAACGACTTCACTTGCACCAAATATTCGTTGCATACGGTGATACGGCGCAAGGGCTGGATCCGATTGATCAAACATCGAATCAATGGATTTCGAAAACTCTAGATGCCGAGAACGTTCAATCGAAAAAGTTGCGAGAATCAAGCCTATGACCGCAAGAAATCCACGATGCTTGATAAGCCATAATGCCAAACGATCGGCAATATGACGCATAGAGAGAACTTTCGAAAGGATGGAAAAACGAAAAGAAATGAAGATGTTACCTCGATGGCGCAGTTCACATAAAGAATGTAATACAGGAAAAACGATATCAATATCCGAGCAAATTTTACCGAGACTGCCACAATTTATTGCAGGCTACCTGCAGTCTCACGACCAAGGCATTCCAAGTTCCCTATAGTTCGTATTCTTTATATGACAATCTGCGTCGCTTGGGAGTGTCAGTGTGGCTGTGTACCGCCATTGGTTGTCGAATGCTGCGTGCTGATTTGCCAGCACTTTTAGAGGATAATGACTTCCCGTGTTGGCTTGACCCGCGCGTTTTTACGCCTCTATAGTCTCGATGTTTTTTATCCCGCCATTCCTGTGCTGGTTTGGGAAGACATATTCCTCGGATGTAGCGTTTGCATTTAGCCATACCACCGCCGAATCACAGGCCGATATTTCATCATCGGTCGCCGATCGCTCCATGTCAGCATGGGAGTTGGTGGAAGTTCTGTCTGTGTCTCGTGTCAGTAGTTTCTGTGTTGTGTGATGGAGGTATTCCCACGTCACCAGCTTTGTTGTTGGCGAATGATGGAGCTACTTCGACGGCAGGTGCACTGGCTGAGTTACCTGCCCGTGGTTTGGCGGCAGCCATTTCTGAAGCGGGGAGGATCGAGGTACCCGCTTCGGATCCAAATAGAACAATGATCATTCACGCCACTCAAGCGTCACGATGGACCGAGGGAGCGTATGACGTTTGGCATCTGACTGGGGGTGCAAGTGTTACTCAGGGAGAGACGAAGGCATCAGCGTACGAGGCCGTTCTATGGGTTGAGCAAGAACATGAGCATGAGAGTGGTCCATCTGAAAACAAGCAGTCTATTCGTACTGTCGTGGTGCGAATGGCAGGAGATGTAAAATTACAGTGTGGCGGTGATACGAACGCACAGGTTCGTGGTCCACGATGGGCAGGCCGGTTTTGGATCGTAGAAGATCCTCAACTTGATTTCACAAGTATTGTGCCAGCTTCAGGTAAACCTGCTGTCTATGACGCCCCAGCGGATGTAGAGTTTCTCCCAACTGTGAGCAGTGAAAGTGCTCAACAAACAATTGAACATCCAATTGAGCAGACACAATACAGTGAATTTGGGGCGGGTCCTGTGCCTCAAGTGGCTTCCAGTTCACCCGTGCGTCGACTTCGTGCGTTTCCTCGATCAAGTGTGCCACTCAATATTCGTTGGTTTCCAAGTCCATCTGGGGGTGATGAGTGGGTTGCTGTCATCACCTCAGGCGTAAATCTTGTTGTGGACGGTGTGGATCCTGCTGGTCCACTGGATATCTCAGCAGACCGACTTGTCATTTGGACGCATGGACAGGCCCAACCAGATCTGACCGGAAATGCCGCTCAATCGCCGGATACCCCTCTTGAATTGTACATGGAGGGCAACGTTATTTTCCGTCAGGGTCAACGTGTCGTTGAAGCGGTCAGTATGTTTTATGACGTGCCACGCTCGAGTGGCGTGATTACTGGAGCCACTGTTCTGACTCCAGTAGATAACTATTCAGGGCTGGTTCGATTGCGGGCTGATGTTATTCGACAGGTTGACCGAAGTCGATTTGTTGCGTCACGAACAGGTCTTACCTCAAGCCGGCTTGGTATTCCAACATGGGAGTTTCGATCTCGAGAACTTCAATTCACAGATGAGCAGGTGCCAGTTCCGGGTCCGTTCGGTCAGCCTATTATCGATCCTGTAACAGGAGAGCCAGCAGTCGCTCATGAGCAATTTATCACGAGTCGAGGTAACACAGTTACCTTGGGAGGTGTTCCTGTATTGTGGTGGCCATGGCTTGCAACGAATGCTCAGAAGCCGACTTTTTACATTAACAATGCTCAAGTAAAAAATGATCAGATATTTGGCACTCAAATACTCACCAGTTGGGATGTATTTCAGGTATTTGGCGTGCGACGACCGCCCACTGGCGTGGATTGGGATTTTGATGTTGATTACCTCAGCCTAAGGGGGCCTGGATTCGGGACATCGTTGCTGTATAACAGGCCGCAATTCCTTGGCCTTGGTACCCCAGCAAATGGTATTGGCGACGCATGGTTTGTCGTCGATCGCGGCAGAGATAATCTTGGCCTGTTTCGACGAGATTTTACATATCCAGGATTCCCGAGTAACACCTTCCGAGGTCGAGCTTTCTGGCGTCATCGTCAGGATTTAGGTGGCACAACAGATACCATTTTTGGCGGCTGGCAAGCTCGGGGTACAGCAGGATGGATCAGTGATTTCAATTTCCTTGAAGAATACTACGAAGCCGAGTGGGAAGAAGGTTACGAACAGCGAACATGGTTTGATCTTCGACGTCCTGTGGATAATCGAGAACTCAGGCTTCTTACGAGCCTTCGTGTTGATCCGTTCTTTACGCAAAGTGAATGGTGGCCACGACTCGATCACTACACGCTTGCACAGCCACTCATACGTGATGCTATCACCTGGTATGAGCATTCAAGTATTTCTTATGTACGTCAAGCACTTCCCGCAGAGCCGACGCCTGGTCAAGGCCTCCAGTTTTGGACACTGCTCCCTTACGAAGCTAATGTTATTGGAGAGAGATTGGCTACTCGTCATGAACTCGACCTTCCTTTTCAGGCGGGGGCAGTCAAAATTGTTCCCTATGCTCTGGGCGAACTAGGACACTGGGGCCAGGATCTCAATCAACAACCTATCGATCGAGCCTATGGTCAGGTTGGGATTCGTTCCAGTTTGCCTATGTGGCGTGCTGATAATGCAGTGGAAAGTCAGCTTTGGAATATTCATGGCTTAGCACATAAGGTCGTCTTCGAGGCAGAGTTTTCATATGCCGATGCAACACAGAATGTCAATCAGTTTCCGCTCTATGACCAGATTGATGATGACACAATCAACCAATACCGACGTAATATTCCCTACTGGGATTTTGGAGGTCCTCCAGCTATTTTTGGCCCTGACAATAAGTTTGACCCTGTTTCGTATGCCATCCGCCGAGGAATTGGGAGTTGGGTTACCGGACCAACTGAAATGGTGAATGACCTGACAGCATTTCGCTTAGGTGCACATCAGCGTTGGCAGACCAAACGAGGGCCTATCGGAAATCGGCGAATCATTGATTGGATCACTCTTGATATTGATGGTGAACTCTTTCCCAACACGAATCAGAACTTCGGTCAGGTACTGGGTTTATGGCAGTATGATTTTCGATGGCATGTTGGTGACCGAACGACGATCCTTTCTTCCGCCGATGTTGATTTCTTTACAGAAGGCCAGCAACTTTATACCGTTGGAGCATTTCTTAACCGCACTTCACGAGGTAGTTTTTATGTGGGCTTCAACGAGTTTGGAGGACCAATTAGTGCAAGTGTCCTGACTGGTTCATACACATATCGCATGAGTCCAAAATGGGCGAGTTCTTTCGGTACTGCGATTGATCTTACTGGCCGAAATATTGGGCAGCAGTTTCAGTTAGTACGAATCGGTGAGTCATTCCTCATGACCTTTGGTTTCAACGTTGACTACAGCCGAAACAATGTAGGCGTAACGTTCAATCTTGAACCTCGATTTTTGTCTCGGACCCAATTTGCGAGCCGCACTGGTCTCGATGTGCCAATGGCTGGTGCATACGGCCTTGAATAGTGCTATCCGCTCAATGCAGAGCACCATCTGCATTGGGTGCAGGTAAGTAGTATCTTGTATACTAGGTACTGGTTTATTCTCTTAATAATTTTTCCCAAGTGAAAATGTCAATCATGTCACGTCATGCGTCTACTGATCCTGTTGCCCGTGATCGCAGTCTTCTTGCTTCAGCTCATGAGAAAGGCCGGATTGCTACGCTTGGTGCATTTGTCAAATTATCTGGACCTGGGTGGCTGCAGTCAGCGATCACCCTTGGTGGCGGTTCGTTAGCGGGTTCACTCTACATGGGTGCCATCGGAGGCTATGAGTTTCTCTGGCTTCAGCCACTGATGATGATTTTTGGTGTCGTCATGCTTGCAGCCATTTCATACGTCACGTTATCAACGGGAGAAAGACCTTTTCGTGCAATCAATACCCACATCAATCCTGTGCTTGGGTGGGGATGGCTATCTGCTGCAATGATGGCGAATCTTGTGTGGGCGATGCCACAGTTTTCACTTGGTACTGCAGCCCTACAGCAGAACTTGCTTCCAGAGGTCTTTTCTGGAAGTGGAGGAAAGTATCTTGCTGTCCTTCTATTGTTTTTATTGTCCACGATGGTGGTCTGGTTTTATGATTCAAAAGGGTGGGGAATCCGTGTTTTTGAGTCATTGCTTAAGGGAATGGTTGGGATTGTTGTCATCAGTTTCTTCGGTGTAGTCGTAGCCATGACAGCCAAGGGCCAACTTGATTGGGGAAGGATCGCGTCTGGGTTTATCCCAGATGTCTCATTGCTATGGCGTCCAGCGAATGATTTGCAGGCGTATATCACAGCGTCGAGTGACCCCGAATACTGGAGAACGACGATCCTCGGCACGCAACGGAGTGTTCTCATTGCTGCAGCAGCTACCGCAGTCGGCATTAATATGACATTTCTTTTGCCGTACTCAATGTTAAGAAAAGGCTGGGACCGAACATTTCGTGGCTTAGCCATCTTTGATCTTTCAACCGGGTTGTTCATTCCATTTCTGTTAGCAACAAGTTGTGTGGTCATTGCAGCAGCAAGTCAGTTTCATGGCCGTGTCGATGATAAAGAGATCAATATGCCTGCCGCCCAAGCTGCCGGCCAATATCGATTAAATATGGAAAAACGTCTTGAAGACGAGATTGGTGAAGAAGCATTTGCGACGCTGTCAGTTGCTGAAGTGAATAAACGACTTGATGCCTTTCCAAAAGCAGATCGTCAACTAGCAGCCATGCTCGTAAAGAAAGATGCTTTTGCACTTGCAAGTGCATTGGAAAATCTT
>JBDOMS010000107.1:0-4247 GCA_039831735.1 Pirellulales bacterium | reverse complement strand
AGTAAGAATAGCTGCTATCATTGCCACCGTTGAACCCTTGCCTTTTGTACCGGCAACGTGAACAACACGGAACTGCTCCTCTGGGTTACCAAGTTCACGCAGCAGTCGGCGCATTGCACCCAAATTAAGGCCTTGCTCCTGAGAAAAGCCTTTAGCGCTCCGCTCATAATTGATCCGTTGATCCAGCCAAGCAATTGAATTGCACAGAGGGTGGATTCCAAAGGACTTACCTGTTGGCATTAACCTGTACTCCTGCATTCCCAGCACCACCAGCCTCAACTGGAAAAAGCCCCCAGTTTGCGTCATTTCGTTGATCGAATAAAGCAGACATATTCTTGATGAGCGGTCTTGACGGGAGCCACGACTTTTTCGAATTTCCAGTCATATCATGAGGTTCAAACTGTGTTCCAAATACAACCATATTTATTACGTTGCTGCTTTTTTACGCTATCGATCTGTCACTTGTTTTTTCTCAGCACCTTGGCTGCAGAGCATACGGATACTGTGCTCCTAGTCGATGAGCCATCAACTCTTTACATCCCAGAGTCTAACAACGAACAGGTTTTCTTGGGATTCCCGGAAAATGTGCGTTATCGCCAGCCTTCTTGTTGGCCACGATGGTTCGCGAGTGCGACGGGACTTGTTATGACCCGCTCACTTACGTCAACAACAACTTTCACTGCGCCCGGTGGGCTATCTATCAATACGGCAAACGCATCTGCATCGTGGCCCGGTGGAATTGACCTTCAGATTGGTCGTTGGTTTGGTGATCGGCAAGTGCATGCCTTAGAGGTAGGTTACTGGGGAGTTTACAACATCGGATCTACTTTTTCTGATTCAACACCAACATCATCAGCTTTGCTGCAACGCTCAGATCTCATTAACAACGTTGAAGTAAACTGGCTTTATTCTCTTGGAGAACGTCCAGAGTTTTTATCACAGAATCAAAGAACAAATCTTATGTGGCTTGTCGGTTTTCGTTTCTTTCAGCTAGAAGATACGCTTAACTTTGAGTCAGGTACTACTGCTTTTGACGTTGCAACAAACAATAATCTGTACGGTGCTCAAGTTGGTGCACGATTTGATTGGCACATTGCACCTCGATGGCGTTTTTCGACTGTTCCAAAGTTTCTTCTTGCAGGAAATGCAGTAACCAATACATCGACGCTTAATACGACGAGTGTATTTTCTGATCTTGATGTTTTTTCATGGCTTGGATCCGTTGACACAAGCATTAATTGGGATCTCTCAGACCGTTGGAGCCTGTGGATGGGATATCGTGTTGTGGGAGTAGGAAATATCTCTCAGGCGGATCAGCAATGGCCAAACGCTGTCCCACCAACAGTGAATCAACTCTCTGGTGTCACCGTTGGGTCAGAATCGATTGTTCATGGAGGATTTGCAGGGTTCGAGAAACGCTACTAAACATTTCACCCAAAAAACTTCTGCCCCCATTTTTTTTAGGGTTTTTTGTATACACTTTTGGTTATGAGTGAAGAACAGACTGCGTGTGAACTTTCGTCTAAAAAATGTGTACCGTGCGAGGGTGGTATTCCAAAGTACTCTTTGGAAGACGCTCAGGCTCAGATAACTGCACTATCAGGTTGGCAACTTACTCATGATGGGACACGGATCCGTCGTGATTGGAAAACAAGAAATTTCCGTGACGCCATTAAGATTATGAATAATATTGCCGCCCTCGCGGAGCGTGAGCAGCATCACCCTGATCTGCACCTAGAAAACTACCGTCATCTCTGGGTTGAACTCTATACACACGCAATTGGTGGACTGTCTGAAAATGATTTCATCGTAGCAGCAAAAATTGATCAGATCGCCCCACCACAGTAATCAATAGCACGAGCAATTTCACTCTTCAAATTGTTTCGTGCAACAATCCTATCAACGAATCCGTGTTCAAGAAGAAACTCACTGGTCTGGAAGCCCTTTGGTAACTCTACTCGAATAGTCGCCTTTATTGTGCGAGGCCCAGCAAAGCCAATCAGCGCTCGAGGTTCGGCAAAACAGAGATCACCAAGGGAAGCAAAGCTTGCGGCAACACCGCCCATGGTCGGGTTCGTAAGCACAGAAATAAATAATCCGCCTGCCCGTGAATAGCGCGCGAGGGCTGCTGATACTTTCGCCATTTGCATGAGCGAGATAATACCTTCGTGCATCCGAGCTCCTCCTCCAGAAGCACTGATAATAATGAGTGGAAGTTTTTGTTCTGTTGCACGTTCTACAAGTCGAGTGAGACGCTCACCAACAACACTTCCCATACTACCCATAATGAAAGCTGAGTCGGTAACACCGCAGGCTACTCGACGGGCGCGAATCATTCCGGTGCCGGTGAGTGCTGCGTCTGAAAGGCCTGTCCGCTTTTGTTCTGTAATTAATCTGTCTGCGTATGGTCGTTTATCTTTGAATCCAAGAGGATCAGCAGGTCGAAGATCTCCATCCCATTCTTCGAAGGTTGCTGGGTCAAGCAATTGATCCATTCGCTGAAGGGCTGATACGTACCAGTGGAAACCACACTGAGGACACACATTGAGGAGTGCCTCTGCTTCTTTGCGATAAATCGTTGCACGACAGCCTTCACATTTTTTCCAGAGTCCCTCAGGGACGCCACGTTTTGGCCGCAACGGTTGCAGTAACGAAGTCTTCACAGGCTGGCTTTTTGGCAATGAACTTCCACCTCTCGCTTGAGATACTGGCTGATTTGTTCTGGATTGGATCTGACGTTCCATATGAGTTTGTTGAAAAGTAGGGAAAAACTGTTTCGTGTGACGTCAACTACGCTGTAGTCTAGCTTGAAACATCCCAAAAACGCAGCAGCAATGGAAGGTTAACGTAATTCGTGGCAAACCAGTGTTTTCTTGTGTGGTTTCACGCTCTGAGAACATCAACAAACTGCTTACGAGGAGCAGCACTTCTATTGTGGATGCTATCCTCAAGAGTGTCGAACATGCTCCAAAACACGAGAAGAGAACGGAAATCCATCAACTATGCATCTGAGCGAGCCTGACGTTCGAGGTCTTGTATCGCCTGTTGATAATTCGGTGAACAAAGGACAGAACTCCCAGCAACCAATAATTGAGCTCCCGCTGCAGACACAAGACCTGCTGTCTCAACTGAAATACCACCGTCAACACCAAGGAGAAAGGAGAGTCTTTTTCTTTCACGAAGTGCTCGCAAGCCGGACAACTTGTTGATCGCAACTGGGTTAAAGCTCTGCCCTCCGAAGCCGGGCTCAACACTCATGACAAGGATACCATCACACCTATCAAGAAATGGCTCAACCCGCTCCAAAGCTGTGTTGGGGCTTATTGCTAAGTGTGCTTTCGCTCCTAATGATTGAATCGTTTGCAGTGTATTAAAAGGATCCTTCAAGGCCTCGATATGCACTGTGATGATGTCCGATCCTGCAGCAACATACTCTTCAATGACTTGATCAGGTTCTTGAATCATCAAATGGACTTCGAGGGGCACTGTTGATGCCTTCCGGACTGCTTCCACAATAATTTTGCCGTATGTCAACTGAGGCACGAATCGACCGTCCATGACATCAAGATGAAGTCCCAACGCACCTGCATCTTCAAGCCGCTTTACCTCATCCGCCAGATGACCAAAGTCACACATCAGCAAAGCAGGAAGGATGATTGGCCCACACGTGTCAAGTGTTGACAGAAGTTGATCAAAAGCTTTTCCTGAGTGAGATGTCACAATCGTGGCCCACAAAAGACATTCGAAGCATCGGGAAACCCGAATTCGAGAAGAGTCTACCACGTTCATATCTGCCGTCACCGGGTAATACTTTGTATTCGGACAACGGTACGTTCGGTGGGTAGACTTGTATGACCTTAGGCTTATAGGGAAATGGAAAATACTCACTCCGTCACAACAGCGTTTCCAACGCGACTTACTGACTCTGATCGAACCCTCATTGAAAGTCGACTGCAGTCCATCGGTCGTGATCTTTTGGCAACATCGATCAACGACCATCCTTCTTTCTTTTCAGCAGAACGATGGGGCCAATATGCAAGTGATTGGGCTACATCCAACGATGCGCTAAAGGTTCGTCTCTTTCGGCTGATTGACTGCATGCCAATGCTTGATGACGCTGATGCGATTGACCGGCACTTCAGGGAGTATCTTGATGATGACATACTCTCCGATCTCCCAACGACCATTCGTTTAGCATTTCAGGCTGCAAGGGCAGGCACATTGGCACCACTTGCTGCCCAAGCCAT
>JBDOMS010000590.1:0-4255 GCA_039831735.1 Pirellulales bacterium | reverse complement strand
TAAGCGGGAACCTGATTGGCAGTCAGTGGAACAACATCCACTTATCAGGAGCTCAAGGTGTCTCAATCACGGGCAACTATATTTACTCCGGTCATAATCGAAATGTGCTGATTGAAGACAGCCATCAAATTATCTTGGGCAATAACTGTTTTGGTCATAATGCTGACTATGGTGAAAAAAGGGAACTCTGCACAGGACTGACTCTTAGGAGCAGTCATGACTGTATTGTAAACAGCAATCTTTTGCAGGACTGTCAGTCAGGCCAAAACACGTTTCCCAATACACCAGAACTTCAGCGTGAAGCACTTCTCGAATGTTATGACTGCAGAAATATTACGATAAGCAACACACAGATCCTTGACTCTTCACCCTACGGTATTCGACTTCATGAAACACGTGACGTCACATTGTCTGCAGTGACCGTGACGGACCGACGGAATCCATGTCTTCAAGAATCCTCCATCTGGTGGACGGGAGATGCTGGACAAAGCATCATTACTGGCTGTCGCCTTGGTCCCTCACGGTCAAAAACCATTCAAGCTGACTCAGACATTACTCTTTATGGCTGCTCTATTGAAAACCATTAAAATACCCTGAGAAACGCTTTGGTAAAGATTTTCTACGTAACAATTACTGGCGTCAGACACTCAATCGCTGCAATCACTCGTGAATGATATCACTCTGACTACACGCCTTGAAGATTTTTGCATCTCTCTGCATTGAAGTCCACGGCAGCAGACAGCAAATACAACCAGCAGTTAGGCAATAAGAAAGCAGCCAACTTTTTTGCATTTCTTCAAAAAAATATCTGTAAAAAGTGCCCTCACCGAGTTGGCTGGCGGACCTTCCACTCCCCATTCTTGGAATACACTTGTTGCTGTGATTCTTGATGTCGGGGATCATTTTTCCTTTACGTTCCAACCAATGAAATCTTTCGTCTCCTTATCATTTTTTAGAAACAGCTTGCTGACACTAACGACGTTCGGAATCAAACCAATCAGCAACTGAATCATAATGCGCGAAGGCAGCAAGCAAGGCACTTCTCTCAATATCCCTAAAACCAAAAACACGATTGATCCGAGAAGTATTTTGGAACTCGAATGAGACTTCATACCGTCCAATCGATCCCACGCGACCGGAACCTTCAAGCTTTGGATTGTACCGTCTATTTCCATATCCAGAGACACCGACATAGTACGTACCAGCTACTTCAGCCGTAAAGGATAGTCTGCTATCTAATGATGATCGCGTGTCATCATTCATGGCGAGCCGGTGACCATCCGCGTCGAAAAGCTTGAGAACGCTATCAAGAGTTGATCCACCTGCTAATTCTCTTGCATCAATATCGATCGTAACACGTTGGCCAGCAACAAGGTTCAACGCATACATATCGACATCACGCGAACGTTGGACTCCGTCACCTATCTGGCCTGCAAATCGAACGGGGCCCATGCTTGCGTCCACTTGGTTCGCCGTTTGCAAAGTATCTCCAGCATCTACAGCACCCCCATCACCATCCGAACGAGATATTCTAGAAAACGTTGCCTCGTAACGGCCTGTTGTATGGCCCCGACGACCACTACCCTCTCGAACTGGGCGATAGCGAGAATTTCCATATGATGAAACACCCACAAAGTAGGTGCCTTCAGCCTCGACATCATAACTCAGAAAGCTGTCGAGGGAACCATTTGCATCATCGTTTCTTGCAAGCTGACGACCATCTGCATCAAAGAGACGCAGAAAGGAATCAAGCCTTGACCGAGAAGAAAGTGATCGAGCATCAATATCTACGATGAAGGTGTCACCCTCTGCGAGATCTACTTGATAAATATCCACATCCCGACGTCGGTAGGCACCATCGCCAATCCGAGCCGAAACAGTAAACGATTCACCCGCAAGACTAACGTACGATGCAGTCGCTAATGAATCATTTGGCTCAACTGGTTCTTCAATCGGAGGTGGTGGTGCAGGTTCCTCTGGTGGTGGCTCAACTGGATTTGAAACAACGGTGACACTCGCCTCAAAATGTCCGACAGAACTCGCATTTCGACCAGTCCCCGCTACAGTAGGGTCGTAACTTGAGTTTCCATACGCTGAAACACCAACAAAGTAGGTGCCTTCGGCAACAACAGTAAACGTCAACAAACTATCAAGTGAGCGATTCGAATCATCATTGAACGCAAGTTGACGACCCTCTCCATCAAAGAGGCGAAGATAACTGTCAAGATCCGAAGGTGAGGAAAGTGAACGAGCATCAATATCAATAGTAAGTGTGTCACCTGAAACAAGAGACAGGCTGAAGATGTCAACATCTGCCGACTGGTTGTCTCCGTCTCCAATAAAACCAGAGAATTGACCTTCTCCTTCACTCAAGACAACCGACGTTGCCAAAGATAATGAATCGTTTGGTTCATTTGGAGCGACTGGTGGTGGTGCAGGTTCCTCTGGTGGTGGTGCAGGTTCCTCTGGTGGTGGTGCAGGTTCCTCTGGTGGTGGTGCAGGTTCCTCTGGTGGTGGTGCAGGTTCCTCTGGTGGTGAATCACTGAGGGCAGCAAGTGCTGCTGATGCATTAAGGAGCCCACCCGTTGCGACCTGGCCATCAAGGGAAGCAACTGGCACGGCACTCGAAAGTATTGCTGAACGAATCTGCGGCGCTGTCGCCTCAGGATTTGAAGAAGCAAGCAACGCCACAGCACCAGCAACATGTGGCGCTGCCATTGATGTCCCGCTATATGAGGCATATGTATTACCTGGTGTTGTGGAATAAATTGAGACTCCTGGAGCTGCTACATCCACACTTGTCTCACCATAATTTGAAAAAGATGCAAGTTGATTTGAGCGATTTGTTGCTGCCACTGTAATGACAGCATCACTTGTATAACTCGCTGGATAGGTAGGCCACGAATCATTGTTATTGGACTCATTACCAGCAGCGGCGACAAAAAGAATTCCTGCCTGACCACCAAGATTGATAGCATCTCGAAGCGCTGCCGAAGACCCACCACCACCCCAACTATTGTTTGTTGCTACGACATTTACACCAAAGTCTCTTCTCATGCGAGTTGCATAATTCACTGCAGCGATAGCACCACTTGTTGAACCGCTACCATCTTCCCCAAGAAACTTGAGAGGCATAATCGATACCTGCCAGGATACTCCTGCAACACCAATACCGTTGTTTCCCACTGCACCAATTGTGCCAGCAACATGCGTCCCGTGACCGTTATCATCCATTGGGTCATTATCATTGCTGTAAAAATCCCAACCATGGACATCATCTGTAAAACCATCGCCATCATTGTCAATGCCGTCGCCTGGAATCTCACCAGGATTCACCCACATATTCGCAGCTAAATCAGGATGGTTGAAATCCACTCCAGTGTCGATGACAGCAACAACCACATCCCTTGAGCCAGTTGTACTACCCCAGGATTCAGGAGCATCGATATCTGCATCTACAAGACCACCTGATTGGCCAGTGTTGTTTAGGCCCCATAACCGGCTGAAAGACGGGTCATTTGGGATTGTGGTTGGAGAGATCACATAATCTGGTTCGAAATAAGCAATACTCGAAGTACTGCCAGCCCACTCAGAAACCTCAGACAACGACGCCCCAGGCGTTGTCAGAGAATAAAAACCCTCTCCGAGTGATGATACCGCCCAACCATTATCAATCTCCATATCAACAAACGAATCAGTGAGCGATCGTACGATCCAAGCGTCTTCACGTGCCTCAACCATTGAACCGTTCCAGTTGATCGACTCTACAGCGAGCCCACCGAGCCCTCCTGAGTCGATAGAGAGCATTGCACGCTGCTCAAGCCTCTCAGATTTCAGCACTTTGGAACGCCTCATCTTTTTGCAGCGAACAGTTTGCATTCTGTTTGCGTAGAATGGGAGGAGCCGCATAGCGACCTCTTTTCTAAATTTGTGGTGGTAATGTTCCCATTGTCGAGAAAACGACAATTGGTGTGGTGCATTTTTTGTGCCAATTGTACTTAATTAGGAGTCAAGCACTTTCCTTTTTTAAATTTACCTTTGTGTGCAGATTGCAACACACAAATGCAACAAAGTGCTGCAATCTGCTTCTCTCCAACGTGCTCGCTGACATTCCATTCACTCTTTTTTAATGTTTCTCGATGGGTCACCTGAAGGGCAAGCACTCAGCTATATTCTCATCGGTAATACGCAAATGGCAGGAAACACTGGGTGGCTTTTGAAACACTTTTGTGGTGAGCATGAAACCAGACTTTTT
>JBDOMS010000020.1:0-4259 GCA_039831735.1 Pirellulales bacterium | reverse complement strand
AAATACTTCCTACTGGTACAAACTCAACCGAACTTCCAAATCGGTGCAGTGCCGCGAGGTGGCTGTACGTCCAGGCTGGTCCAAGGTGGGCTACCCGAATGTGTTGTTCAATGGCACGAGATCCAGGAATCAGCTCTCGGTAGATTGCCTTAAGGCTATCATCCAAAAGAGGTCCAGAATTCGATTTTGCGACCCTGTCCAAGACAATTTCTTCTCGAGAGGGATCATAGGTTGCCTCTCCTCCAGAACTTTTCACATGGCCGATCTGACGAGCAAGCTCGGCGCGTGCATTCATGAGACTGACCAGGTCTTGGTCAATCTTGTCGATTTTTTTCCGAAGTTGTGTAAGGTTGGGCGATTTACTGCTGCGTGGCGTGCGAGATCTGGTTGTTTTGGCCATGGTGGGCCTTTCTGGTAACAGCCAAAATGGCAGGTGTGCTCTGCTTTCAAAGTCCGCAAGAGCCGGATATCACAACTTTACACGGAAGAATAGCGGCGTAAATACGCCCTAAATCCGGGAAAAATCAAAATAGCCCAATTTCTGCAGGATGTTTGTATCGGGTGGCATGGGCTTTGCCCTTGTAAGGTTGCAACAAAATACATGCCCCGAACCAACGGGGAAGGAGAGAGAGGAGCACAACATGGCAACCAAACAAGGCGAAAAAATCATCGGCATTGACCTCGGGACCACCAATTCGGTGGTGGCGGTGATGGAAGGGAAGGAACCCAAGGTTATTGCCAACAAGGAAGGAAACCGACTCACCCCAAGTGTGGTTGCCTTCAATGACAAAGGAGAAACGCTTGTCGGTGATATCGCACGAGGACAGGCAGTGACAAATCCGAAGCGAACCATCTATTCGATCAAGAGATTCATGGGCCGCCGTCATAATGAGGTAGCGAGTGAAGAAAAGATTGTTCCGTATGAAGTCGTCGGTGGCCCCGAAGATTATGTAAAAGTTCGTGCTGGTGATAAGGAATTCACGCCACCGGAAATTTCTGCAAAAATCTTGCGAGCCCTGAAAGAGGCTGCTGAAAGTTATCTTGGCCACAAGGTCAACAAGGCCGTTATTACGGTGCCAGCCTACTTTAATGATGCACAACGTCAGGCAACCAAGGATGCAGGACAGATCTCTGGCCTCGAGGTGATGAGAATTGTCAATGAGCCGACAGCAGCAGCATTGGCCTATGGACTGGAAAAGAAAAAAGACGAAAAGATCGTTGTATTTGATTTAGGAGGTGGCACATTTGATGTCTCCGTCCTTGATGTATCCAAGGATGGCGTGTTTGAAGTCGTGAGTACGAACGGTGACACGCATCTTGGTGGTGATGACTTTGATCAGATGTTGATCAATCACGTCGCCGATCAGTTTCAGAAAGAGCAAGGCATTGATCTGAGAAAAGATACGATGGCCCTGCAGCGTCTTCAGGAAGCATGTGAAAAAGCAAAAAAAGAGCTTTCAACAGCACAGAGTACGGACATCAATCTGCCATTTATCACAGCAGATGCCAATGGTCCGAAGCATCTGCAGATATCAATCTCTCGCGCAGAGTTCGAACAGATGTGTGATCCGCTCATTGAGCGATGTCGCGGGCCTGTGCTCAAAGCGTTAGAGGATGCAAAACTGAAACCATCTGATATTGATGAAGTCGTTCTTGTTGGTGGATCGACGCGAATTCCAAAAGTACAGCAGTTGGTAACTGAAATATTTGGAAAAGAGCCTCACAAGGGCGTCAATCCTGATGAGGTTGTTGCGCTTGGTGCGGCGATCCAAGGTGGTGTGCTTGGTGGGGATGTGCAGGATGTTCTCCTTCTGGACGTCACGCCTCTGTCTCTTGGAATTGAAACCGAAGGAGGAATATTCACCAAACTCGTTGAAAGAAATACGACAGTTCCGACTGAAAAGAAGCAAGTGTTCAGTACTGCAGCTGATAACCAGACGGCTGTGACGGTGAGTGTCTACCAGGGGGAGCGACCCATGGCACAGGACAATCGTCTTCTTGGTCAGTTCAACCTTGAGGGGATTCCGCCAGCACCTCGTGGTACACCGCAGGTTGAGGTCAAGTTTGACATTGACGCCAACGGCATCCTCAACGTGAGTGCGAAGGACCTTGGCTCTAACAAGGAACAAACTGTTCGGATCGAGCAGTCAAGTGGGCTCAATGAAGCTGAGATTGAGCGAATGCAAAAAGAAGCCGAAGAGCACGCTGAAGAAGATAAGCAAAAGGCTCGCCTCGCAGAAGTCCGAAATAAAACGGAATCACTCTGCTTTCAGACGGAGAAACTCATCAAGGAAAATGATGAGAAGCTGTCTGGAAGTGATAAGGCTCCAATTGAGGCAGCAATCGCAAAAGCCCGTGAAGCTGCAAAGGGTGATGATGTCGATGCCATTCAATCAGCACACGATGCTCTTGAGCAGGCAACACATGCCCTGTCAAAGGTTCTCTACGAGCAACAGGCACCTCAAGGTGGTGGAGACGCTCCTGAAGGCCCTGCCGCAGAGGGTGACAAGAGTGGTGACGACACCATTGATGCCGAGTTTGAAGTCAAACAAGACAGCTAGCTGAGTCTTGTTGATACCTTCATGTGTTGTTAGGCAGACAAAGCAGGAAGATCCTGTTGAGAGGAGGGGTGCATTATGGCATTTCGTTTTGATAAATTCACAATTAAGGCGCAGGAATCGGTACAAGAGGCCATTGAACAGGCCGCAAATCATGGCAACCCGCAGGTGTCACCAGTTCATCTTTTGAGGGCCTTGATTGGTGAGCGGGAAGGCATTGTACGCCCACTTCTTGAGAAGATCGGCGTGGATCTTTCTCATCTCGAGCGAATCACCGAGGCTGAGTTGTCCCATCTGCCAAAGGTGAGCGGCGGTGCCCAGCCTCAGCCTGATCAGGATTTGATCAAGGTGTTTGAATCAGCCACTGCTGAGTCACTCACAATGAAAGATGAATTTGTTTCGACAGATCATCTCTTGATTGCGTTGGTAAAGGTTCCATCAAAGGCAAAAAATGTTCTCGAACTTGCAGCAATCGGAGAGAAGGAACTGCTTGCTGGGCTTCAGGCCGTTCGTGGCTCATCGCGGGTAACAGACCAGAGTCCAGAAGAAAAATTTCAGGCTCTTGAAAAGTATGGCATTGATCTTGTGAAGCGGGCCAGTCAAGGCAAACTGGATCCTGTAATTGGTCGAGATGCAGAAATTCGCCGTGTGATTCAGGTGTTGTCACGACGCACCAAAAACAATCCTGTGCTCATTGGTGAACCTGGAGTAGGAAAGACAGCGATTGCAGAAGGACTTGCTGTCCGTATCGTGCAATCGGACGTCCCAGAAAACCTCCGAGGTCGTCGTGTGATTGCGCTTGATCTCGGAGCGCTCATTGCCGGGACAAAGTATCGAGGGGAGTTTGAGGATCGCTTGAAGGCCATTCTTCGAGAAGTTGAATCAGCGGCTGGGAATGTGATTCTCTTCATTGATGAACTTCACACCGTTATTGGTGCCGGAGCTGCAGAAGGTGGCTCTGATGCAGCCAATCTCCTCAAGCCAGCCCTGGCTCGAGGTGAACTGAGATGTATTGGTGCGACAACACTTGATGAATATAGAAAACACATTGAGAAAGACGCAGCACTCGAACGTCGCTTTCAGCCTGTCTTTGTTGGAGAGCCGAGCGTTGAAGATACGATCGCCATTCTTCGGGGACTCAAGCCGCGGTACGAGGCTCACCACAAGGGTGTCAAAATTAAGGATTCAGCCCTTGTGGCGGCTGCAGAGTTATCCCATCGGTACATTGCCGATCGCTTTCTGCCCGATAAAGCAATTGATTTGATGGATGAGGCGACCAGTCGTATCGCTATGGAGTTACAGAGCGTACCGAGTGAAATTGATGAAGTGCAGCGTCGGCTTGTGCAACTGGAACTGGCAGCCCGACAACTCGCTGATGAAACTGAAGAGCATGCCAAAGAGCGTCTGGCTGAAATCGAAGAAGAAGCGACCAATCTTCGAAAAACATTGACTGATCTTCGACAGCAGTGGGAGGCGGAAAAAAGTGGCGTGGGTTCAGCACAGGAGCTCCGGAGCAAACTCGAACAGATTCAGCTTGAGTTCGACAAGGCGGGGACGGAGATAAAGGACTATCAGTCATCAGGACAACCCGTGAGTGAAGCCATGTATCAACGGCTTTACGAACTTGACAGTGAAAGAAAAAACCTAGCAGAACGCCTCGAGCAGGAAGGCGTCGACTTGTGCCTTCAGCGTTTCGCCGTT
>JBDOMS010000659.1:0-4262 GCA_039831735.1 Pirellulales bacterium | reverse complement strand
CTGATACCCGATGGTGTAACGGTAGCACAAGGGTTTTTGGTACCCTTAGTCTAGGTTCGAATCCTAGTCGGGTAGTTTTTTTTAGCTGGTTTTTGGGGGTGTCGATTTCACAGAATCGGGCACTGTTGCCAAACCGTTGCCATTCCCATTAGTGCCCCTCCCGTTGTAAGTATTTCGATACAACTGGTCTGCATCCGGAATGGTCTCCCAGACCTTCGTGGTGACCTCAGCACATTCAACACCTACATAGTACCGCATGCTGGTTTCGATTGACTCGTGCCACATGTAATGCTTGAGCTCAAACGGCGCAACACCTCTGGCCCTGTCTTTGCCAATCACAAGTCGTTGCCGTATTCCCGCATACGTCGCAAAGCTACAGGCTGTTCAAGCATTCGGTAGTGAACACCAGAAATGACTTTTCTGGCTAACTGTACGAAAGGCGATGAAAAACCTTGCTTTACTAGTGAAACGAAAAGGGTTTTCTCCACGTCCTCTAAATATTCACTGAAACACAGAAAACCGTGGCGTCAGCCTTAGCGTGGTAGCCGCTACTCCATTGTGCCGTATGGGTTGTCTGGTGTGGTTGGGGCATCGTCAAAGACACCGTCAAAATCATCTCCCTCAGGCTCTTCTTTTTGGTCATCGTCTGGCATAGCGAGAGTGTAAAAGCCTGTCAGGAATTGGATCAACTAACTGTTGCCAAAGCACAAAAAAGCACCAATCAGGCGAATTTACCTTCTTTTTGTTGACATTCTTCTTTAGGCTAAATGTTCTCAAGCCATCAACAGAGCACTTTCGAGATGCTGATGTCATAATGAACGAGGATAAAGAGCTTGAGAATATCGACAAGGATAGCAGTCATGTAATCAACCTTACGCTCTTCCAAGCAGACAGGTTCCGGATCAAATACGCCACGGCATGGCAAGCGGCACGAGTAAATAAGAAACTCCTAAATTCGGTGCAGTAAGTAGGACTATTTTGCATGAGGATGCGCACGTGACGACTTGGGAACTCAAAACCATAACACGATTATCTTTTGCATTCGTCCTATCGACGACAATGCTCACGGTAGCTGCTGAGGTCCAGAATCAGAATGAAAGCGACCTGCCCATCAATTTTGCTGATGATGTTTTCCCAATCCTGCAGCGTTCGTGTATTGAATGCCACGGACCAGAAAAACAGGAAGGTGATCTTCGTCTTGATCGACGTGAGGATGTTTTCAAATCAAGTGTCATAAAATCTGGCAGTCCGGCTGACAGCGAGATTCTCCGTAGGATTTCTCTGCCTCGAGGCCATGATGAGATCATGCCGGCCGTGGGTGAACCATTGCAAAAGAAACATGTGACGATCATTCGCAACTGGATTCAGCAGGGTGCCATCTGGCCAAAAGATTTTCAGCCAGGAAAGCACTGGGCCTACGTCGCGCCAATTCGTCCTATGTTGCCGAACGTGTCACAATCAGGCTGGGCCCAATCGCCAATCGATTATTTCGTCCTGCATCGACTGGACGAAAAAGACTTGAGTCCCTCAACGCCCGCCTCTCCCGAGAAGCTCATTCGTCGAGTCTATCTTGACCTGATCGGACTACCGCCCTCACCTGCGGACGTGCAAGCGTTTGTCGATGATCCAAACTCAGCGGCATTTGAGGCGGTCGTTGATGATCTTTTGCAACGGCCACAGTTTGGTGAGCGATGGGCGCGACCGTGGCTGGATCTGGCGAGATACGCCGACTCACACGGCTTCCAGCGGGACAACCTCAGAGATATCTGGGCGTATCGCGATTGGGTGATCCAAGCGATGAACGCTGACATGCCGTTCGATCAGTTCACTCTCGAACAAATCGCTGGCGACCTGCTTCCGAATGCGACGGAATCTCAGCGTATTGCGACTGGCTTTCATCGTTGCGCGCCGACAAATGTTGAGGCCGGTTCGATTCCTGAAGAGACTCGGGTTGAGCAAGTCATCGATCGGGTCAACACAACTGGTGCGGTGTGGCTTGGTACAACACTTGAGTGCTGTCAATGTCATGATCACAAGTATGACCCATTCTCATCGCGCGACTACTACCAATTGCTCGCGTTTTACAACAGCACGGAACTTGAAGCAGACCGAGCCAGCAAGTCACCGAGTTCCATCCGTTTCAACGGACCGTCGATGCCGCTTTCCGATCCTGTACGTGATACGAGACGGGAAGAACTAAGTAAACAACTTGCAACAATCAGAGAGCAACACAGTGCACGGCAACGCGAACTTGGTAATTCCCTGAATGCATGGGTCGCTGAGTTCTCAAAACAGATCACGACCGCACCAAGAACTCACACACTTGAAGTCATGGGTTTCGAATCCCAAGGCAACACCGATTCATTTGAGAAGCTCGAAGATGGTTCGGTGCTACTGGTCGGCGGCGATCCACCTGCGACGGACGTCTACACGGTTCGAACGCAAGCCAATCTCTTCGGAGTTAACGCATTTCGACTGGATGTCTTGAGGCATGACAAGCTGCCAGGAAAAGGTCCAGGCCGTGGTGATCCGAAACGGCGCAACTTTGTACTGAATGATTTTTCAGTGCATGTCGCATCGAAGGGCAAACCAGAACGTGAAGTCGCTTTTTCATCAGCAACGGCAACGTTCTCCCAAAAAAACTGGGATGTGAAAGGAGCGATCGATGACGACCCAAAATCGGGTTGGGCGATCGCACCGAAGTTTGACGAATCCCACTCAGCAACATTCCGACTGTCCGAGCCAATCAACTTAAGGAATGACGTTGAAGTCAAATTTACACTGACTCAGAAATATGGTGCGGCAAGAATGATTGGTTGCTTCCGGTTGTCAGCAATGACAGGAAACATCGACGCCGATGCCATTCCAGATTTCGTTGTCAAAGCGGTTGAGACACAGCCTAATGCACGGTCGAAAAAGCAACGTAAGCAGCTTATCGATTATCGTGCTGAGCGTGACAGTCGGACCATTCATCTGACAAAGCAACTCGCTTCCATACAGAAAGAGATCGATCAGGTGAAGCCGGAAACAACCCTCGTGATGATCGAACTGGACAAAAAACGCATGTCGTCAGTTTTTCAGCGAGGTGACTATCGAAAGCCCGGCGAAGAGGTTCAGCCAGGAACTCCAGCCGTACTTCACCCAATGCCCAACGGCCCGACGAATCGCATCACGTTGGCTAAGTGGCTCACATCCCAAGACAATCCGCTTGTCGCGCGCGTCACTGTCAATCGATGGTGGGCTGAGCTCTTTGGTCAGGGGCTTGTCACGACCATCGAAGACTTCGGCATCAAAGGTGAACCGCCATCGCATCCCGAATTACTCGACTGGCTGGCTGTTGAATTCATGGAGAACGGCTGGTCCATGAAGACGCTGCTAAAAACAATTGTGATGTCGGCCACGTATCAACAGTCATCACAAGTAACAAAGGAACTTCGAGAGGTTGACCATCTCAATCAACTGCTTGCTCGCGGACCCCGGTTCCGCATGGATGCCGAGATGATCCGTGACAACGCACTTGCCATTTCAGGGCTGATCAATCTGAGACAGTTTGGTCCACCAATTCGGCCGTATCAGCCAGATGGAATTTGGAAGAAGGTTGGCGGCACAGCTTATTCGTACGACGTCAGCCCTGGTTCAGAGCAACATCGCCGTGGCATTTACGTGGTCATCAAGCGTGGGTCACCTTATCCGAGCTTTGTGAACTTTGACGCAACAGCACGGCTGGCTTGCACGGTCAAGCGGTGTCGCACCAATACACCCCTGCAGGCTCTTACGCTGCTGAATGATCCAGTGTACGTGGAAGCGGCCCGGTCGCTTGCGGAACATGTCCAAAGGGAGCACAACGGACCTTCTCTCAAAGAGCAAATTCGTTATGCGTATCAGCTCTGTACGGCAAGGCAACCGACGGAACGGGAAGAAGCGATTCTTCAGAAACTGTTTCAGCGGCAGAAAGAGATGCATGACGAAGATGAAGCGTGGTTCGCTATCTCAACCACATTGTTGAACCTGCATGAAACAATTACGAAAGACTGACTGAACGAGGCTGGAGTCTTCTGCAAAATAAACAGGAACATAACGCCATGGACAGCAATCCAATTCTTACTGACTCGCGCCGCGCATTCCTCAACTCATGCGGCATCGGTTTCGGCGGTATGGCGCTGGCATCCATGCTGCATGACGAAGTAACCGCCGCTCGGAGAGAGCCACATTTCGCTCCGAAGGCGAAGCGCGCCATCAATATCTGCCTGGTGGGTGGGCTC
>JBDOMS010000072.1:0-4264 GCA_039831735.1 Pirellulales bacterium | reverse complement strand
TCTTGACCCATTTGCAGGTCGAGTCGTTGATCCAGATCGTTCGTCCTTTGCGATCGCGAAGAAATTGAGAGTAGCATTTCGGAAAGTTCGTGATGCCAGTTGTGTTGTCTTCAATGCACCTCCAATCGATGGTCTTGGAAATACTGGAGGATTTAAGTTGCATGTGCGTGATCGTATGGGCCAAGGTGGAAGTGAGCTTCAGCGAACAACCACCCGGTTAGCAGACGCTCTTTCAGCCCAGCCTGGACTCGTTGGCCTCTTCTCCAGTTTTAAGGCAAACCAACCACAGTTGTTTATTGATATTGATCGTACGAAGACAAAAGCAACAGGTGTTTCCATCGAATCGATCCATCAGACACTTCAGGTGTATCTTGGCAGTACATATGTCAACGATTTCACTGCCTTTGGTCGGAATTGGCAGGTAATGGCTCAAGCCGATTCTCCCTTTCGAATGCTTCCTGAAGATATTGGAAGACTTGAAGTACGAAACAACGAGGGAGATATGGTGCCGTTGGCAACACTAGTGACTATTGAAGAAACAAGCGGGCCGGCAGTGGTCACCCGATATAACCTCGCACCATCCGCCGATCTCTCGGGAACAACCCTACCTGGTACAAGTTCAGGTGAAGCGATTGCAATGGTTCAAACTCTCGCAGGTCAACCTCCAGGCGGACAGGGGCTACTTCCAACAGGAATGGATTTTGAATGGACAGACTTGTCTCTTCAACAGATTCTTGCCGGAAATACCGCAAGCTATGTGTTTGTGTTGGGAACTCTTTTCGTTTTTCTTGTACTTGCTGCTCAGTATGAAAGTTGGTTGCTCCCCCTTACTGTTATCTTGATAGTGCCAATGTGTCTCCTTGCTGCAATCGCCGGTGTCTGGATCGCAGGGAGTGATAACAATATTTTTACTCAAATCGGACTTCTGGTACTTGTTGGACTCGCTGCAAAAAATGCAATCCTTATCGTTGAGTTTGCAAAGCAGCGTGAAGCCGATGGGTTGCCGCGTTCGCAAGCTATTCTTGAAGCCGCAACACAACGGTTACGGCCAATCCTCATGACATCTCTCGCCTTCATCCTTGGTGTTGTACCACTTCTTGTCAGTCACGGTGCGGGCGCTGAGATGCGCACTGCTCTGGGAACAGCCGTCTTTGCCGGTATGCTTGGAGTGACAGTCTTTGGTATTTTCTTTACTCCAGTTTTTTACTCCGTGATTATGTGGTTTCAGCCGGTTCGGAACACATCACAGAGAACGTTACATGATGAACGAATTCTCAGTTCTGAATAGCCTTCAGAAAGAGTGATGCAGAATGTGTTTCGAGCTGTTGCTGACTCGGTATTGGATAAAAAACCAGTGCTGATTGCAGGAGATACAAATGTCTCACAAGCCACGCCTGATCGTTTCGACGTTCTTGCCAAGTCTTGTTGAGTGAAGATTAGCCGGGCCCTACCGGATCAAGTTTGAGAGTGAATCGGTTCTGAGGTGAGGTATTGACTTGGTGAAGTGTTGGAGAGTAGTCAGTCACGAAAACCCTGCGATCACGTGTAAATTCTAAAAGACGAAGCCATCCATCTCCTCCATTCGGTTTCATTTGAAAATTAACAAGCATTTGATGAACCTCTCTGCCACCTGGGGTCTTTGTCGAAAGTCGTCCTAAGCCATCACCCAGCACATGGCCATTGAGTGTCAAAATAAAGTTTTCATGCTTGCTGACCAGATTTCTCCATAGCTCTTCCCCATCCATCACATCATCATCTGCCGTCTTGGCCATGCCATAGGAATGAGGGTTCCACTTTTGCTTGCTGCCATAGTGCTTCCAGTCATATCGAGTTTCATCGTAATAGACATAGGCATGTGTAATAAGAATGGCTTCTCGATCTGAATACTTTTCAGCAACTTGATTTGCCCAGCGAACAACATCTGCACGTGGCCCAAACTCTAATGCTAAAACTACAAAAGAACGGCTCCCGACGGAGAAAAGATGGTAGCTATTTTCCATACGAGAGGGTTCTTTGTCATAGGTGCCCCCAAAGCACGATTGCCTCCGTGCTTTTTCTACTGGAAAATACTTGTTAAGTAATGTTGTTCGATCTTTCCCATTCCCATTTTCACTGTAGTCGTGGTTTCCAGGGACCATACAGTAAGGCACATGGCCATCCAGATATGACATCGCTCGAAGGGCAATGTCCCACTGAGCTGGGGAATTACGATTTGTGATATCACCGAGATGAAGAACTGCTTGGATATTCCATGCGTCTTTATTTTCGACTAGCCATCGAGTCTGGGCATAGAAGCCTTTGGGGGCTGCTTGGCAGTAGTTCTGCGTGTCGGGGAGGACGGCAATCGTAAAACTGTCTTCTTCGTGTTTTGTGAGTATGCCAGGTTTTTTATCCTGCTCTGTCACAGCAGCTGTGATCACACGTGTTTGAAGAGGGTTGATTGTGGATGCAATGGGAACGACGAGTCCTGACTTCAACGCATCGCGGCGACTGATTTTGTTCATCATTCCTTTTTCTCCACCGTATTTATTGGAACGTCGGTACGAGTCTATCAAAGTGTAGGCCTGCGTTATCATTTCACTACGTCTTGAATTGCAGATAGAAACTGGTTTCCTAACGAACCTGATTTCCATGGTTTCGTAGTTTGGCCACTACATCAAGGCTAAGAATACCTCGAATCTTGAAGGCGAGCGCCGGCTTTTTATCGAGCAACTTGTTCAGTCTCTCTTGGGGCCAGACGAATACCAAGCTTGGCTCGATGGCGACAACATCCGCCGTTGCCTTCTCACCGGAAAGAAAACTCATCTCGCCAACAAATTGTCCTGGAGTATCACGATCTATCACACCACCTGCTGCACGTACTTCCAGGGCTCCTCGCTGCAGTACCTGAATGTCGCGAACCACTGTGTCACGTTGCACAATCGTTGTCCCAACTTCTATCTCACGCCACTCACCCACCTTGAGAAGTTGACGAAACTCACCAGGTGTTAATTCGGAAAAGACGTTGTCGTAGAGTTCTTGTTCAGGACCATCCAGCCGACGCGGTCGACGTTCACGCACGAGGATGCCGATTTGAATAAGATTCACAGTGATAAAAAGTGCATTCCATCCAATCGGTGCCCAAAGAATATGATCACTGCAGTGACAATAAAATGGAAGAAGTGATAGACCCGCAAAAATTGTCAGTACACGGAGCCAGAGAATATCACGAACGAGATAGGAAACAAGATAAAAGACATTGGCAACATGAACCATATCTTCCACGCACGGACAATATATCATAACCATGAACAACAAGGCTGGATCCATCACGATATCTCCCTTGTACAAATGATTCGACGAACGTGCTCCATCAACTCATACTTATATTGACTACAACGTTTGTAATACACCGATTCTGTCTCATATGAGTTTGAGATTTTCCCGTATCGATTCCATTTCTGTATTCCCAACTTGCAACGACTTGTTTGGCTGTCTGTATCTCGCGTACTATTGTGACTGTCAGGGACATACACGCATGAGTTTTAAAGTCGGCAAATTAAGAAAACTGAATACATACATTACTTGTTGATTGAGGAAACGTGCTACCTCTACTACACGTTGCGAAATCTCATCAATGAGCATTTCGAAAAAGCAGCACAACTCAAAGCATTACTCAAGCACATTCGTGAGCAAGGATACAGGCCCCAAGACTGAAATGATAAGAAAATAAATTTTATAACGAGATAAACGCCTGTTTGTGCAAATGCAGCATGTTCGTTGACTGCCTTATCCTCCCAGAAAAATGATAAAGAAGAGTACGCAGCAACCGTATCTCATTGATATGTGAAGGCCTCACCACTTCAATTTTCACAGGAAAACCACAAAAAATTGAAAAACAGGAAAAAGGCATGAGAAATCTTGAAAGTTAAGGATGCGTGCTCATAGCCAATCTGGAGTGCGTCAAGGTGGAAAGAGGCAATGGTGAGCGGCAACATGGAAAGTCCGATGTATAATACAGTTGGATGAAATGTGAATCAGATAACAATGAATAAAGGTTTCTGAAGATGCGGTTTTTGATCACGTGGATGGTAGTCGGGCTGTGTTTCTCAGCTTCCCTGATGCTGCTTGCCAAGGAGCCCTCGAGAGGTGGCGAAAAGAAGACCGCGGAACCAACTGTAGATGTCTTGGCCTCTGCGCAAGAGATTGATCAGCTGGTCGCTGATGAATTAAAGAAGAGAGGTCAGTCGCCACGGCTGAAAATTGATGACTATACATTTTGCCG
>JBDOMS010000180.1:0-4276 GCA_039831735.1 Pirellulales bacterium | reverse complement strand
CACGCCTGGAGAATTGCCCCCCTTCTCTTTGTTGCCATTTCCACAGCGACTGGCTCCACGTTTCCGAAAATCACAGAAGGGGGTCGAGGCGTCAAGCTCTTCCAAGGCCCATGATTCTTCTCCATACGCTCATTTGGCCAAGGTGCATCATGATATGGGCACCGCAGTAAAACGTTTGCACTGAACCAAGTGTTGGGAAGCGTTCTGTCATTTTCCCTCCAGCAGGATTTGGTTTATCAAATGTGTCATCAGGAGTACTGCGTAAAGCACCGGCAAGCATACGATGTCCTTCAAAGAAGTACGCGGTGATATCGTCAAAGTGAGGATAGAGATCTGGTTCTTCTCGACATGTTGCATCTTTTGAAAAAAGTGTCTCAAAGTATTCCGGGATTGTCGGAGCTGGTGCTGCAAGTTGCCAGAGAACCTTGGGAGCGTACAGGCTAAGATGACCATAAATGAATGCAGGGTGGTTCGATTCGACTGTTGTTTCACCTGCCCGAGCGAAACAGGCAGCTTGATCCTTTGGAACATCCCTCAAGAGTCGTTCTGCATATCCAACTGAAAGTTGCAGGGAATCAGCGATGATATTTCCAAGGGTGCGGTGCTCCATAATAAAACGTCTTTCTACGGGTACAAACAGTTAGACTACGGCCATCTGAATTTTTTGTATTGCTTTAGGAAGTGTTACGCACTCTACAGCAAATACGCGTGCTGCAAGTGATTCGGGTGTGTCATCAGAAAGTACTCGAACCGTTTCTTGGAGAAGAATGCGTCCATGGTCATATTCATTGTCTACGAAATGCACAGTGCATCCAGAAACTGTACAGCCGCGGTCGAGGACCGCTCGATGGACATGCATGCCGTGGAAGCCCTTGCCGCCAAATGATGGCAGAAGAGATGGATGAATGTTGATGACTTTTGATTGGAAATCTTGGGGAATATTGATGTGCTGAAGGAAACCGGCCATGACCACAAGATCTGCCTTGATTTGACGACAGACATTAAAGACTGAGGCACTCCACTCTTCTGCCGTGTGGTTCTCACGTGGCAAAATATGGGTTGTGATTCCTGCCTGTTTGGCAATTGTTACCCCACGCGCGTCAGGTGTGTTGGATATGACCGCATCAATACTGGCAGAGAGTTTGCCCTCTGAAATATATTCCAGCAGATTAGCCAAGGAGCGGCCAGAGCCAGAGAGTAGAACAGCCAGACGAAAAGGGTTTTCCATGCGTGTAGGATACCGTGAAAGCGGGTTGATTGACTAGCGCCCATCCTTAGGCGATCAAGAAGCACTATCATAGAATCGTTTCAGTAGATAAGGAGTCAAAAGCTATGAACCGTATCCATGTCATTTCCTTCTGCATGAGTTTTGTGAGCTTTCTTATCTGCCATGATTGCTCGGCACTCGAGAAGCCGAATATCGTCATTATTAATATTGATGATCTCGGTTATGCGGATATTGGTCCATTTGGCTCAGAAAAAAATCGAACCCCACACCTCAACCAAATGGCTAGAGAAGGAAAAAAGTTGACGTCCTTCTACGCTGCACCTGTTTGTTCTCCCTCCCGTGCCGCGCTCATGACAGGATGTTATCCGAAACGAGTGTTGCCTATCCCGCATGTACTTTTTCCTGTATCAGAGGTTGGCTTGGCAACAAATGAAATAACCATTGCTGATATGTTGCATGACCTAGGATATGCAACAGCATGCATTGGTAAATGGCATCTTGGTGATCAGTTGCCCTTTCTCCCAACAGCACAAGGTTTTGATTCCTATTTTGGCATCCCGTACTCCAATGACATGGGGCCTGTTCGTGACGGTGCACGGAGTGATCTTGGACAACCACTTCCAACGCCACGACGTAAGCCAGATGGATCACTATTTTCAGACCATGGTGAAACAGGTATTCGAGGATACGGGCAGCCACCATTGCCAATGCTTGAAGATATACAACTTGCATTTCGAGTCCGCCAGCGAGAGCAACAAAAAACAGTATCCGGATATACACAACGAGCCGTCGCATTCATTGAATCACATGTTGAAAAACCCTTCTTCTTGTACCTGCCTCATGCTGCTGTTCATTTTCCGCTCTATCCGGGAGATGATTTTGCAGGTCGCTCACGGCATGGGATCTATGCTGACTGGGTGGAAGAAGTAGACTGGAGCGTAGGGGAGGTGCTTGATGTGCTTCGAAAGCATGACCTTCAAGAAAAGACCTTTGTGCTCTTTACAAGTGATAATGGAGGGACCCGTCGAGGGAGTAATGCCCCGCTACGGGGTCACAAAGGATCCACGTGGGAGGGGGGGGTGCGATCATGCACAGTATGTTGGTGGCCTGGTACGATTCCTGCCGGAACCTCAAGTAGTGCTATCTGCGGTATGCATGATATTTTGCCAACACTTTGTTCCATGACTGGCGGGGCACTCCCGGACCAAAGACTCGATGGAAAAGATATCAGTGCCATTCTCATGGCTGATAGTGCGGATGCACCAGGCCCGCACAACTCCTTCCTTTATTTTAGAGGTCTTGATCTCAAGGCTGTTCGACATGGTCGTTGGAAGTTGCATCTCGCAGAGGGCTCACTGTTTGATTTGAAAAATGACATTGGAGAAACGAAGAACATTGCTTCTGCGAATCAGGAAATAGTTGCGAAGCTTATGTCAATCGCGAGTGATATTGATAACGACTTAGGTCAAAAAGGTCTTGGGCCAGGCTGTCGACCTCTTGGTCGTTTTAAGAACCCAAAGTCATGGATTCCACACGACATCTCATCAGGGGCAGCGACGAATTGAAATCTCAAGAGGATGTCCATCAATGTTAAGTGACTCTACAACTCCTCCGTCAAGCACTCCGAAGGAAGCAGTTTTGGCAAGGGTCTCTCCCGCAACATAATCGAGATGCTGCTCAATCGCAGCCTTCATCACCGATGACGGCGTTTCAAAAGAAAGTTCTATTCGTTCCGTGAAATCAAGATCAAGGTTTTTGCGTTGAGACTGAACCGTGTGAACAACTTCACGAACGAGTCCCTCTGCCATAAGCTCTGGAGTGAGTTGGCTTGATATGACGACGACTGCCAGTTCACTTTCAGCTGCAGTCCATCCATCCTTCGCTGTTGTTCGAATAATTACGTCATCTGGTGTGATGTCGATAGACTCGCCTGTTGGCAAAGGAACTCTTGCGTGGGCAGTACGACTAAGTTCTGAGAGAAGTTGAGATGCATCCATGGCAGCAATGGCATCTCGTGCCTGAGGTAGTTTTTTTCCAAGGCGAGGACCTAGCTTCTTCAGGTCAGGAAGAACACTTCGCGAAATATATCGATCTGGATCCTCACAGATTTCAAACTGTTTTACATTCAATTCTTCACAAATGAGTTGAGCATGCTCAACAAGCCACATATCATCACCAGAAGATGGATTGGCGAGAATCACCTCAACTTTAGAAAGAGGCTGCCGAACTTTGAGTTTTTGTGCGGCTCGTGCTGCCCGCCCGAGGGATGACACATCTCGAACAAGTGCCATGCGTCTCCCTAAATCTGGGTCGATCATGGACGGATCACCATCTGGAAAATAAGTGAGGTGAACACTTTCTGGAACACTATCTGGAAAAGGTGATCGAGCAAGATTCTGCCAAATTGCTTCGGTTGCAAACGGTACAAATGGGGCGGCAAGCCGAGAGATAGTCAGGAGGGTTTCGTACAGTGTCCAGTACGCATCCAATTTTTCATCATTCCTGTCATCGCTGAGGTCAGCTTTTCCATTTGCCCAGAAACGATCACGTGAGCGTCGAACAAACCAGTTGCTCACTCCATCAACAAGAGAGAGGAGTTGCTGTGCCGCGCCATAATGATCATAGCGATCCAGTTTTTGAGCCATTTCTTGAGCAGTAGCATGAAGCTCAGAGATCATCCATCGATCGAGTTCACTACGCTGCGCAACATCGCGCCAGCCAGATGCGGATGCGAGATCCGAGTGATCTAAAGAGCCAGGCGCTGATAACGATGCAGATGGATCAAAACCGTCAATTTGTGCATAAATGATGAAAAATGAATACACGTTCCAAAGTCTCAAAAGAAACTCCGACATGCTGTCGCGAATTGCTCGTTCGTTGTAGCGGATGCTTGTCCAGGGCGGTTGACCTGCGAGGAAGAACCAGCGTAATGCGTCAGCTCCGTATGTATCGAAAATCTCATTTGGCTCACGGTAATTCCGTTTGCTCTTACTCATTTTCTGCCCATCTTCACCAAGCATATGGCCAAGAACGATGCAGGTCTTAAAT
>JBDOMS010000118.1:0-4284 GCA_039831735.1 Pirellulales bacterium | reverse complement strand
CCTGCAAAAAAGACAAGTCGTAGATAGGAAGAGTATGTACGCATGAGATCAGAAGCCAACACAAGTAGGAAGCATTGGATAAGATAGTATACGGTCTCCAATCCAGAAAAATAACAGTAGAAGGGAGCCCTTTTTGCCCTCTGAAATGTGACCTCTCTCAACCATTATTCTGATTGATTGATCCTCTCGAGCATTTCTTTGTACCCATGGCTGTGTCTTTGACAGAGTCATGAACATCTCACTCAAGTTATACAATCCAATATGTTGATCCGCTTTGCATGACATCGCACAGGTGAAGCGTCTTGCTGCCCTGCTTTTGACGCCGAGTTTTCATTTATTCAATCACAACCCATTACAGGTGCGATGTATCACCAACTGCGTGTCACCCTAGGCACACGATCCACATGCGAAACAGCCTCACGTGGTTTATTATTCGTTTTCTTTCGTGCCATCTAACGAGTATTGAGAATCCACTGTGCATGAGTCGGAAAGTGTTGACAAAAGATACTTTCTTGCACGAATGACCTCTTCTGTAATCGCACGGACACTTCCAAGGATAGGTACACCACGAGGAACTGGATGCATAAATATTTCAATGGGACCAGTAAACTGCATGGACGCAAGTTGTCGCATGAGTGGGCCAAAATCCAATGAACCTCGTCCGGGCATCTGCAAAAGTTCATCTTCTTTAGGAAGCTTTTCCTTCGATCCTTTCCCATACTGTTGGGCATAAACAAATTTCAGTGACGGCCCAATCTCTGCGGCTAATGAGGCAATTTGTTCTGCCTCCTGAGGCAAATGATGTGGGGCCAACGCAATTCCAACCCGTTCATGATTGAGCATTTCACACAGCCAACGAATGGAATCTGGTGATCTGATGATTGCATGAGAATGATTTTCAATAGCAAGAATACCGTTGTACTTTTCTGCAGCTGTAATACTCGGCTGTAATTGTTCTACAAAACTTTTTATTTCACGCTTCAAAGCTGCTCCAGTTGCATGGTGGTCTCCACGAGAACCCGTTACAAGAATGACGTCACGACCAAAGCGAGAAGCCAACTGGAACTCTTTTTCAAGCTTAAATGGACCGAGACCGTAGCATGCAATACTTCCAAGTCTTACGGAATGTTGTCTCATTAAGTCCCTGATGTTTTCTTCACCGAGCGAGTCGACCTCTTCTCGCTGCGTTCCATGAGGCCGAGGCCAAAGATCAATCGAGCAGGCACCCGTTTTCTCAACCTCTGGAAGGATTTCTCTCAGTGCTATTGTTCCATACAGAGCTGAAGAAAGTATGAAGGACGGCTGCCACGGAACCTGGTCTGCACAAACCGGCATTCGTGATAACGACAGACCCGCGGAAGCTGATACTGACATCAATGTCAGTGCACGACGACGGTGGAACCTTATATGATTCACGTTGTACCCCTTTCACTAAAAACATCTGTGGGAACGCCCTGAGCATTACCCCTGACAGGTATTCTCACCTCTCAATTGGAGAGGCTGAAACCGTTTCGGCATAGATCATCCGACCATCATACGCATCATGCCAACGAATCGTGACCGTAGGACATTGGTAAGCTACGTATCGAATGCCGTGGCCAGTTGGTGTTCCAACCTCTGCAACATTGTTTACCTGAACAACACCGTAGTATGCATTTCGAATCCGCTGATAAGGAAGATCGTTCGGGAAGGCCGAAAGCCATCGAATGGTCACGTTCCTCCCCATACTTTCCCACGAACCTCCTGTGGGTGGATTTCCAAGGGTAGCCAGAGGATGACCTGTTGAAGCAAGAGGACCACAAAGAAACTCCCAGATGTTATCTGAGATCCGTACACTTGCCGCATGATGTACATCACCGGAAAAAATGAGCACTTTCTTCTCAACGGTATCAAGCGACTCCAGGAGACGCTCTCGCTGATTCAAGAATGAAGGAAAACCATCACCCTTGTCATCATGGTCGGCCCCCGGAGCCTTACTCACATGAGCTGCGGTATGATAGATGGTCCAAGGGTCGGGTGAGATCACAAAAATGAAGTCTGCATCGGTCGATCGTACAGTGTCGAGAAACCACTCCTCCTGTGCCTGGCTGAGAATGAATGTTTTGCTATCACGACGATTCGAAGCATTGAACCGACTCCGTTCACCTCGAGTATCAAGCGCAATAAAGTGGCAATTTCCGTGTTGCCAATCGTAGTAATGATGTGTCCCGATGCTGTACTGTGATGCTCCGGATTCCTTGAAAGCTGGCCGTACTCTCAAACGGTGATCATCAAGAACCTCAACCAGACCGTATACACCAGCATTTAACGGTGAACGATCATGTTTTGGACGCCGGGATGTTTCAGCTTCTCGGGTATAGTTTCCAACATGAATAGTGCTGACCGCTTCTAGACGGAGGCTTCGAAAATGCGCTGACTCATCGACAAGAATATCGCTATCCTGCTCCATCGTTGCGGAACCAAATCGGATGGTACCACGGGAATGCATGTCAGCATTCGCCCACGCGGCATACTCCTGGTACGCACTTAAACCAATGTCTCTCATAAGGTGACGTCCGTCACCAAGGCCTATCTCACCACACCCATGAATATCCCAACCAACATCATGGTCATCAAACGTGAAGAAAAGTGGTATTCGACGAGCCAGTCTCGCCAGTGACCGTCCCCGCTCATAGTATAGGCGATAATTTGCACGCACGCCTTCAAGCGTACCATCTCGTTCCTCTTCATAGATAATATCTCCGTTGATAATACAAAAACGGACTTCATCTCCATGATGCCGCAAGAGCGTGTCAAATACTGGTGGACTACTGTAGTGACCTCCACTGCGAGGGCCAGGTTCCTGCGACATACAATGCCCAATAGCGAATGATATATTTGATAAGCCATCAGGATTGTGTGCCGCATCTTGCAACATGGCCGCATTTTCAAGCGTCTGAAACGCGGGCCATTGATCATGAAAATCGACTCGTGTGTCAATAAGTTGCCCATCTATTCGAATACCGTAGTAATAACGTGTAGCAGGAAGGAGTGACCCCAATTCAATAAGACCGATATTGTCATGTTCTTGTTTCGTTTCACCTGACACCATTGGAGAATCGTCTGTCAGTGGAAGCGTCGTACCATACACAACATCAATTGACTGCGGATGCAAAGAACGTAGCCAGATCCGCACAGAATTACTGGACACTCCTCCGAGCATTGGGCCATGCGTGAGCCCCGACGTCGCATAGGGCAAGACATCATTTGCCACTGGACGTGGCCATTCAGCGGCGTAGCTGACTCCGAAACCGCTAACGATGAGACATGTGGCAGTCAATCTATTCACGATTGTCATGATCAGCCCTAAACCTGCTGATGCCCCTGAGGCAGACCACGGTTGTGCTGCGATGATGTCTAAGCTTTTGTGGAAGCGACACACTGAGAATCCCCCTCTGAAAACGGAGTGCTTTTGACGCATTTGTCCTGCACCCAAATTCAACCTTTCACTTCAAAACCTGTTCGCTGAGGCCTTGATAACATCGCATTCGCCTCCTTGTCGTTCAGAAACTGCTCACTGTCAGGATCCCAGCGAACAACCCTCCCAAGGCGACATGAAATATTTCCAAGATGGCAGGTAGAAACACTCCGATGTCCGGCTTCAGCATCCGCAATTGGCTGCTGCCGTGAAGTCACGGAATCAAAGAAATTCCCCATGTGGTTGACAAGTGCTTCAATCTTTCCTGATCGCTCTGGCCTTGTAAGGTTATCGTGGTACAGTCCAAAGGATTCTCTTGGCAGCGGGTGATCTTGTAGTTCATCGACTGGTTTGCCTGAAAGCGTGCCACGATTGACAAAAATACGGCCATCCGAACCCGTGAAGAGAATGCCATTCCGACCGGTATCGAGCACCGTCATTTCAACGCCGTTGGCATACCGGTACCGAACGGCATAGTCGATCGGCACTGTATACCCTCCAATGGCATCGGGATAACGCGCTTTTCCTTCAATTTCAATTGGTAGCGAACCGATGGCCCACTGCGCGATATCGACATGATGTGCCCCCCAATCGGTGAGTTGTCCGCCTGAATAATCAAGCCACCAGCGAAACGTGTAATGACTTCTCTCAGGAACATAGGGGACTGCCTTGGTCTGCCCTTGCCATGCATTCCAATCAAGTGTCGTTGGCGCAGGGCATGATGGAAACGGCCCTCCCACAACATTTTTTCCAAGTACTACCTCCACTTTTTTGAGGCGCCCAATTCGCCCCTTCCGAACCATCTCAACTGCAAGACGAAAACGCTG
>JBDOMS010000597.1:3388-4303 GCA_039831735.1 Pirellulales bacterium | reverse complement strand
GGCGCACGTGCTCGAATAAGCGATTGATCTTTTTGGGCCATACACCCCAGCACGCCTACAATCAAATCCGGTCGTTTCTGCTTCTGGCTTCGGATGCGACCAAGAGCAGAATAAATCTTGTCTTCAGCATGTTGGCGAACAGAACAGGTGTTATAAAAGACTGCATCAGCATCTGATGCACTATCTGACATTTTCCAGCCCTGACGACGTAGCGCCGCGACAACGAGCTCACTATCGAGCACATTCATCTGGCAGCCAACAGTTTCAATCCAAAGTTGTTTCATGAAAAGGAGTTTACCCCAGCACGGAGTCGGTGTGGATGGTGTTTCCACGAAGAAAATCACCAGCTAACATACTACGTTTTCCCTCTGGAATCACTCGAAGAATAGTAAGAACGGAGTTCTCACCGCATGCTACAGCAATGCCGCGTTCATCGGCTCTTAGCACTGTACCTGGAGGCTTCTGGTTTGCGTTCAAGTCTGTGTCGAGTACTGCACAGTCTTCAATAACGAGTCGTTTGGCCTTATGCGCATGCCGAAACATGGTGGCTGTACGTGGCCATGGTTCCAAAGCGCGTCGCATTCTTTCAATGGAAGTTGCCGAAAGAGACCAGTCAATGATTCCATCAGATTTGGACAGTCTTGGTGCACGAGTTGCTTGTGATGCATCCTGTGGAAGCCCAAACGACTGCCCATGTTGAAGAAGTCCAGAACACCGTGCTGCTTGCAATCGATCAATGGCCTCAAGTACTGCCTCAGCTCCCATGAGAGAGAGTCTTTGTTCGAGACTTACCGCAGTCTCTTTGTGACCGATTGGTGTTGCATTTGCCGTAATGACAGCCCCGGCATCAAGTGATGGTGTCATATGGATAACACTGATACCGGTTATTGGATCACCCTTGAGAAGTGCCCATTG
>JBDOMS010000597.1:0-3378 GCA_039831735.1 Pirellulales bacterium | reverse complement strand
AACAGGAGATGCTCCACGATGACGAGGGAGAAGTGATCCATGAAGATTCACCCCACCTAAAGAGGCACAGTTGAGGAGCTCTGTCGATAAAATTTGACCAAAGTCACACACTACAAATAGATCAGGAGCAAGACTGCGCAATGTTTCGATGCTGTTGGGATGATTTACATTGTCTGGCTCCAGCACTGGGATATGCGTTGCTAAACTTTGATCCCGCATTGGATTCTTCGGCGGTCGACGACCAGGCGTGACGCGGGTTGGTCGAGTGACGACAGTAATTACTTCGTGAGGAGAAGTAAGCAATGCATCGAACATGGGAATGGCAAATGGCCCCGTTCCCATAACAATGAGTCGCATTGGTTTCAGCATTATGTTGCTCGTACGAAAGAAGGTGTGGTCGGCAGGCATATCAGGCTAAGCACCGGTCTGCTTCGAGCGCATCAAGGCGAGCCACAAGTTCATCGGAAGAAGGTATTTCTCCTCGTGACTGTTGGCCATAAAAAACTTCTTCCATACTTTCCAGAGCATGTCGGGCTTCAAGGGCTGCTGCCTCAGGAAGCCGATCAGTAAAGAGACGGCCTTCCAGATGATCAAATTCATGTTGCACAACTCTCGCGAGGAAGCCATCAAGATCAAGACGAATTGGCTCGCCATCGAGTGACCAAGCATCAATAACCACTCGATCAGGTCGGCGGACATCCATTCGCAATCCAGGCAAACTTAAGCATCCCTCTTCCTGAATCGCTGTACCTCGAGGTCGGCTTAGGCGAGGATTCAGGAAAACGAGTTCTTCACCCATTCCTTTCTGCCCTGCCACGTTGACAATAAAGATTCTGAAGGGAAGAGCAACCTGATTCGCTGCCAAACCAACACCTTGGGCCTGGTACATAATCTCAAACATTTGTGAAACAGCATCACGAATCACATGATCAATGGTGGCAAGAGGCTTCGCTTTACGCGCAAGTGCTGGGTGAGGATATTCGACGAGCCTGAGGTTGCCAATCGATTCGTGATGGGAGGCAGCATGATTCATAATTTAACCTTATCATATGCAGGATGAACAAAAATATGAATGAGAGAACATCTGCCTCAAACGGTTCTCCTCACTGGCTTTCGCCAACCGTGCTTGTGGCAACCTGTGGTGGAGTAGGGAGGCTCGGCCTAGCGCCAGGTACTGCTGGTGCAGCTGTTGGTGCCTTTGCGGCTGCTCTGCTTGCTACGTGGGAATTGCCTTTCTTTGTCGAATTCGGTGTGCTGGTGTGCGTTAATTGTATTGGGGTGCCTATCTGTTCTCGCGCTGCTTCCCTTTTAGGGAAAGGGAGTGATCCTGGCGCAATCGTGTATGACGAGGCAGCCAGTCTTCCGCTCGGACTTCTTGTCATTGCTCCGGAGGCTCGGAGTTCAGTCGTAATTGCGTGTGCGTTTCTCCTTCATCGGGTTTTTGATATTTCGAAGCTTCCACCAGGTCGCCAGCTAGAACGCCTCCCTTCAGGTCTTGGCATCATGGCAGATGATTGGGCAGCAGCGGCTTGGACAGCAGGAGTGCTGGTTCTCTTCAAAGTGTTCCAATCCACGTTAGGAGTTGTGTGGTTTTGACAATCTCTGTTTCTTGTGCACCTCGACCTACGGTCAGGAAAAACGCAGCATGAAGATCCTAATCATCGATCATGCAAATTGTGATCCTCCACATGCTCGATCACATCAACTTTGTCTTGAGCTGGCACAGCATAATGTTCAGGCAATGGTTTGTGGACCTGCATCTCAGCCAATCCTTGCAGCCCAACCGCTTGGAATATTTGGTATTCACCTGCATGACATCGCTGCTGCCTCGCAGAGACTGTATGCGGCAATCGATGGAGGAAGTGCAGAAGCTCTTTTAGCAGCTATCGGGTCAATTTCTCCAAGACTTTTGGGGCTTTTACGAGAGACCGCCCGACAAGGTATTGCCGAGTCTGTTGATGCAGTAAATCCAGATGTCATTTTTGTGATGCACGCTGGTATTCTTGCTCACCTCGCCATTGAAACTGGGGTGCCGGTGGCACTCTATGTGGCAGCAAGTGACCTCGAGCATGCCCATGGGGCAATGAAGGATTTTGTTCTTACCTCGATTGGTTCCTGTGGAGGGCTGGCGACAGACTCAAGTCAAACAACAGCAATTATTCACCGTGAGTGGGTCGATGACATAGTGGTTCGAAAGCAACCGCTTCTGATAGCCGAAGAGAATGCCGCCTCGGAGATTGTGGCTATTTGCCAACAAGTTATTCAATCACGAGCATAAGCTATATTGTTTTTTGTTGTTCAAGAATGGAATCAATCACGTTTGTGTGTAGAGCATGAGTAAATTCCTCAATATTCTTAAAGACAGCGTCACTCGCCAATTGGATTACCCAGTTGTGGACGAGTGGTGTGACCGTAATGACCATGCGACCATGTGTATGGGCTTCCCACATTTCAATGGCAGTACCCATTGACGCTTCAGGCACAAAGGCAATCACGAGGTCGAACTCACCGCACATATCGACGTGTTTTGTGAACACCTCTCTCGCGTGACGCATGTCGTATGCTACCGATGTAGAATGATGAGCGAATGGGTCGTACACTTCTGCATGTGGCCAATGTTCTTGCACAAGGTCGCGAAAAGTTGTTCGATATGTTTGATCGTGTACCAGTGCTCTCACGTGTGAGCCCTGCATGATCCCAGCAAGAAAAATACGCATGGTTCGTGCTCGGAAAGGTGTTAAGGAAGTGGCAAAATCTAAAAGAAAGTATTCTGTACGAAATGTATCTCAGAATACATCAGTCGTCGAATCGTGGGAGCCAGACCTCAAGCAGGCAAGACGAGTGGTTCTCGATCTTCTAAAAATTTCAGGAAAAAGTGGTGAAGAGAAAGATGTTGCTCATCGAATATGTTGGTGGCTCAGGCAGGCAGGCTGTCCAAAGTCGGCCATCTCGTTCGATAACGCAAATACAAAGACACCGATTCGTGGGAACGTCGGAAACCTTATTGTGAAGTTTCCTGGAACGATGCGTGGGCCACGTCGTCTGCTCATGGCTCATATGGACACGGTTCCGGTCTGTGTGGGAACTCGACCGGTCCTTCGTGGGAACGTGATTCAAAGTGGTAATCCGGACACGGGGCTTGGTGCTGATGATCGGGCTGGCTGTGCCGTTGTGCTATCGACCGCGATTGAAATCCTGAAAAAGAAACTTCCTCACCCACCTCTCACCTTTTTCTTTGCGATTCAGGAAGAAGTTGGTCTTTATGGGGCTCGGTTTGCAAGTGCATCAAAACTGGGAAGGCCGAAGCTTGCATTTAATTTCGATGGTGGAACGGTGGAAAAGGTGACGATCGGCGCCACAGGAGGATATCGTCTTGAT
>JBDOMS010000674.1:0-4306 GCA_039831735.1 Pirellulales bacterium | reverse complement strand
ATTCTTTTTTCAGTGGTTGAGCAACGGGCTCAAATGCACAACAGCCAGACTGTTCAGATGCACAACAACATTCCCTGAATCCTCCAACTGGCAAAGCCATTGCCAGGGAAATTGCGACGGTGATGGTGTGGTGCCAAAGTCTCACAAAAAATCTTCTCAAGAATGAGGGTAGCGTCGTTAGAAATTTTATTCATGAAAGGTCTCACATCTCAAGACCTTCTGACTCACTCATTGTACGCACAAAACTTTATTTTGATCGCTAAAAAAACTGCTCAGGCGCATCTCCCCTGAACGAGGGGGGGTGGGGGCTGCTTTTTCTTGACGCAAAACACACTTGAGTGCAGTGAGAAAGGGTGAGGCTGTCTAAAACGGTCTCTCCAAACGAGACGTTGCAGCCAAACAAACATTAGTGTCCCACACCCTTGACTCGCCGGGGATCATGTGTCGATACGTTTTCCTGATAGCGTTGACGAAACTCCTATGCACGCTTCTAGACGTACAGTCTTCGTCATCACGTAGTGGGCATGGATTGTACTTTCCACCACCGCCAACTCCCACCAGTTTTGAAACTGTGTAAACCAGTAATCAGCCAACGAGTGACGGCATTAGCAAGCCACAGTCCCCAAAGAAGCATGAGGAGTCGGTAATACCATATTGATACGGTGATCGCCCACGCCTGAGTCAGGCCAGGACCACTCTGAGGAGAAAACCAGATCAGCCGATTACGATACGATCCGTTCCCCGTAATGAACATTTCCGGATATCCAAGTAATCCCCGATTGACTACCAGAATCAGAATCACAACAGCCGTCAGCGTCAGACCAATAAGAAATATCTGCATGAGGTCAAATGTGAACCAATGCCAGGAGTATGGTTTTTGTTTTCGACGATACTCCATCATGAAGAGCCACACGACAACAACCCCTGCCGAGAAAATTCCAACTTGTGTCAGACCAACGAGGAGGAGAACCCATTGATAGGTCTTGAGTGGAGAGTTTGGAAGTCGAGCAATGATGCCTCCCAAGAGAATGGCAGCAACAAGTATTGCCCAGAACTGAACCGCCGGGCCACGAAGCGGACCATGCGTCCAGAGAATCCATCGTGATTCAGGTACTTGCATTTCCGTCGTGATATTCGCTGCATCTGCTGGCAGTGTAATTGGCTCAATACGTGTGACATATTGGAGTGATTGAACTGTTGACCATTCAAGTGAAAGATTTTGCCGACCAGGTTTTAAGGGAACGAGAATACGCCCATTTTCCTGACGCGTTGGAAGTGTTCGCCCATCAATCTTTGTGGAATTCATCACAGCTATTTCTGGAACCTGAATGGAAAAATCTCCACCGAGGCTGGATTCAACCTCAATATCAAGTTTCGTATTTCTGCGGCGTGTACCGAGTGTGTTTTTCTGCTTGGCAGACTGAACCGTCAGTATCTTCCCATCAACAGCTTCGGGGCGGTCAATCATCAGTCGGACTGATTCTTCCGGCCACGGATACCAGACAGGAATAAGCGTATTGTTCTCTGTCTCATACACTGCCTCAATTCCATCGGTTTGAACATTCCAGACAGCGGATGGCACAAGCGACCAACGCTCAACCCACTGAGGCCCTGCCTTCGATGTCAGGTCAATACTCTGCGTAATGGGCAGTTTGCTTTCCCACTTAAATTCCATCGCGTCTGCTGGCAACACAACCTCGATGGCCCCCTGAGAGCTTGTGTCGTTATCGGAAAGTAATCGTTCGTTCTCAAGCAATGGAATCTGCACTGTAATGGCTTTACCGGGTTCAGAAAGCCGCCGGACTGTTGTATGCAGGCGCCACACAAGACCTATCTCAAGAACACGGTCGACCTGCACAACGCTTTGATAGTTTTTCTGTTCATACGTTGTGTTTCCTGCGTCTGACAGCACCTGTCTATTGAGAAACAATGGTCCATCTAAGTGGCCTTCTCTGTCCAGCCCCTTGATGGTCCACTTGGGTGCACTGACTTCCAACCGACGTGGCGGTAAAAGAAAATCGACGACCCACTCGTTTGCGTCTGGCATGACTCCGGTTATGGAGACAGCATGCACACCTTGGTCAAGCCATATCCAGAGGAAGCCGTCATCACGGCGACAGACAACTGCAGGCTCATCATTGACAGTTACTGTGACAGGAGACCAGGTGGGAAGTTTTCCTGGTACTGGCACCGCACACTCCACAGCAGCATGGATCTCAGCGTCAACTTGTATTTGATTATCCCTGACTTTAAGTGTCGCCGACGGTATCTCGGCGGCATGAGGGAAGGCCTCATCAGGACGCAGCAGCCGTTGACGAAGTGTTTCAAGCATCGCATCAGATGGAAAATCCTGCGCGACAGCGGCAGGAGAGCAACTCATTCCGCCAGCCACGAGAAGAATCCCCGCCACGGCAGAAGAAACCTGTGAGGATCGGGGGTGATGCTGCTTCCACAAATGCCCCGAGAGCAGCAGCCGAAGCATCAACAGCTCAAGGACCACACGAATGAGCGCCAAGAGTCGATGCCATGATGCTGGCAAGAGAATGGTTCGAATAGATTGATCAACACTCACAGGACCATCCCACCAGCAGGAAACCTGATTGCCCCTCCATGATGGCCTGGCAATGCCTGTCTGTGTATACGTTCCAGGGGCAAACATCATATTCGACGTTTCCACCTGGACACCTGCCACCACCTGCTGTTGAGCAACCTGGTTCACTGCTTCTTTGCCAGCAGAACTTGCTTTTTTCAGACTGCTTCTTGGCATTGCTAGATCGGCTGAATCAACATCCGGAACGGCAAGTGTCGATGATTCGTACTGGGGGAGTATCGAGAGCAGATGACGTGGTCGATAGTGGGTGGTTTGTGATTCTAGCTGTGGAAAAAGTGACACCTGCAGTTCACTCATCACAAAAGGAACAAGGTAGATAAGTAGAAGTCCAACGGCCAGGAATCTCCAGATCCGAAGCCATCGTAACCCTGAAGAAGATTGCGTGACGGCAAGCAGTGCTACTGGTATCAAAAGAAAAAGCCAGGTGAAGCGGGGAGAACCAAATTCATGATACGCCAATCCGAATGCAAAAAACGCAACGAGCGCAACCCCGAGTCCACGTAATCGATAGACACCGACGGTAAACACAAGCAGAAGAAACAGATCAAGCAATGTCCACGCAGTCAGCCAATCACCTTCCACGCGATCCGCTCCAAAAACTGCGAGCATCCGCCATCCTGGAGGCAGTGCGAATGACACAGTCAGTTGCTCAGCTGGTGATTGCCAACCGATGGCCGACAACGCACTCGATCGAGACGTGCGACCAATAGCACGAATACGAGGTCGTGATGAGCGGAGTTCGATACCACTTTTTCCCGTACGGGGATCACGTGTAATCAGTTGTCTTTCATCATCGATCCGAACAACTTCCAAAAGATGGTCGTCAGCTGCATCAAGCCGAGAGATACGCCCACACGCACCCACAATAGTGTCTTCATACGTAATGCCGTGGCCATCATCGTCAAGCCATAACTGCCGTGTCATCTCAAAACGATCTGGCTTTTTTTGGCCGAGGCCACGGGCCTTGATTGCGTAAGAAAGCGACGTCGTTGTGTCCCAGCGAAAGACGGGCAGCTGTCTCCATCGTTTTGGAAAGGTTGTGAGATGAACATCTACCGGAGAGACACCTTCAAATTCGGTGACACGAAGCTCTGAATTGCCTTGAAGGCCAATGAGTTCTGTCGGAACGGCCGGTGTCACCGATGGAGCATATTCAAACTGCTCCATGTCTTGTGTACGGAATGCATCAACATGGATTTTCCATGTGCCGGGCCGAACCTGTACACGCATGATACCATCAGCGTCGATAGCGACAGGGATGGGCGCATCGACAAATGACAGATCCCACCCCTTCGGAAGAATGGCTCCAATCAATTCTTCACGACTTTTCCCGGAAACGGTTAATTCCAATTCAGTTCGCAGCCAGAGAGGACGTGCATCCTCAAGCATCCGATAGACCTGCACGTTCAGTTGATTCTCTTGCTCAGGTACCTGACGACTTCTTCGAAACCAAATTGCACCCGTCGCATCACGATCTACGATTGGAAGAACATCACCATTTTTTTGTAGCGTGATGATCCCAATGGCTGTTGGAACAGAAAGCTTTTCTGGAAGGCTCCTCCATTGAAACTGTCCACGTACAGCGTGCTTGCCTTGATCAATCTGAATAGACGGAATGCCATCATGAAGGACAATTTTCCATAATTGTTGAGCCTCGGTATATCATAAACCCTGAAGTATCTACCTGAACCAAGG